>JAEWWO010000238.1 GCA_023396345.1 Bacteroidota bacterium | reverse complement strand
CATTAGGCTCAAGACTCTGAATGACTGTAGACCTTAGGAGTTCATCCCCCCACCATCTTACTATAGGCAATTCTCTCCCATTATATGTAATCATGTAAGCCTGCATATCGAAGGGACTATTGCCTGTTGATATTTTTCTTATTCCAATACTATATGAAGAAGGTTTATTAGCATTTAATAAAATTTGTGTAGTAGTAATATTAACTTCTCCACACATATTTATATATGAAGCTTTTAAGGTTAAGTATCCCGAATAACTTCCTGAAATATCAACAGAAGAATTATCTGCTCCTTTTGGTGATAAGAATACTCCATCTTGAACAGTTGATGACCATTGAATAGTTTGTCCTTTAGGATAGTTTATTATAGAATGATTTTGTATACCACAAGAGGTATTCTCTCCTATTATGACCGGCTTTATCCCTACTGGTTCTTGATTAATTCCCTCTATTTCATTTCCAATCCAACTTACATTACAGTTTGTAAGATAAATATGTCCTTCATTACTATTTGCTGCAAAGTAGGTGTCAAATGGCGTTTCTTTTGCCGTTAGTAAATTTCTATTAGAGAAATCCTCTCCAAAGTTGGTGCCAGATGTTATAGCCAAGCTGCTCTTAAATGGTATAAATGAATGAGATTCAACTATTTTTTTTATTACTGGTTTTGCAAATATTCTAGGAAATCCTTTATCTAATTTTTCAAAAATCGCATCTTTAATTTCTTTTTGAGTATCATAAACCTAATTCATTCATCTCATTCATAAATAAGTTTCTGCTCCAATGAGGCGTGGGTGTTTCTGATCCAGATAAATAATGATGTAACAACATTTGTTTAGCAGCATAAGTATTCAACTTCTTATCTAATTTATCCTTAACAGCTCCAAGTCCAAGTTTTACTCCTAAATATTCTAGCATCCATTGTGCTCCTATAGAAATATTGGCTCCTAAATGTGGTGAATCAAAAGATACCCATAAACGTGTATTATGATTCATATTATGCTTCTCCATATAAGCAAGAGCATATCTACTTATTAAGCCTCCCATACTAGGACCCAAAACTACAAGCTTTTCGCTGCTACCGTAGTTTCTAAGAGAATCATTTATATTATTAATTAGTTTAATTAATGTAAAAGCATTTCTTTGAATATAATCAGAACCTCCATCTATATTTACTCCGTCTATTGTATAATTTGGAAAATCTACAAGAATGATATCATAACCTTTTTCTCTGAGAGATTTTGGAAGAGGAGTGTTGACATTTTCTCCAATTAGCAAATCATATATTTCATCCTCTTTTCTTTTACTTTCCGGATCAAAACCATCTATTACAAGTACAGGCTTGTTTATTTTAGTGTCCGATTTGTTGGTGTGGTAATATATAGTGATATCAGCTCTACCATAAAATCCTCTGTTTTCTTCATATCCCTGAAAAGGGATATCTGCTTCAATACTAAAACTATGTTTTTTTTCCATATCTCCAAACATTGACCTCATCGCTAACATATCTGTACTCTTTAAATACACTCTTGAGTATGTTGTTTTTTGCTGTCCTCCTTGCATGGTTATAATAAACTTAATGTTTTTTTCTCCCGGACTGAAATAATTGATTATTTTCTCTTCTCCAACGTTAATTGTTTGTAAACCTTGTCCATTATTAAAGTCTGCTTGTATATTTTGTATGCCTTCAGTATTATTAGTAAGTAACAAATCAGTAGGCAATTTTATAATATAGCTTTGCCTGAAACTAATTGTATCGGCCAATACAGAGGTTATTAATACATTTCTTTGTATATATGGAGATTGTGACCTTTGCGGAACGTCATATAAGAAATAACCTTGTGTGTAAAAAAGATTTTTCTCTATTGCTAATGTATCTATTGTATTAAATGAGTAGTTTAAAAGCCCTATTGGCAAAAGATCATTATTTAGGTACTCATCTATTTTATTACTTAAGTTGTCAGGGGTTAATAAATTTGAATTATTATAAGCACTGCTAAATAGTTCATGCCAAGCTTGGGTAAAATGCGCTCCGTAAGATGTGTCGGGATATAAAGAATTGAAAGTATGTAATGAAGTCATTGGAATAACTCTGTCATATAGCAATCCTGTTGTAATTTGTGATTTATCTATGTTGGTATAGAGACTATCTATTTCTCTGGTATACTGACTTGTTTGTGCTACCAGAATATTTACTTGCAATAAAATCATTGCAATAAAAAGTAAAGCTTTTTTCATAAATCATTGTTTTATTGTAATAAAAATATATTATTTTCTTTTTACATCAAATGTGCCGTTTTCTATTTTATAAATCGTTTTCTCATTCTCTATAATCTCAAAATTGAATCTACCTGATACTATTCCATTTCTTTCGTCATAATGTATAACCTCAACTTCTCCTATGTTTCCATATTTAAAGGAATCATAAGATTTTCCATCTGCAAAACTTTCATGAAAAGTAAAATATAGAGAAGCATTAGCATGGTCATATTTCCCTATTCCATGAAATGGTTTAATATGTATAGAAATTCCATAATCTGGAGAGTTTTTTTTATACAAATTGGAAGATATATACATTTCGGGCGGAGAAAAAAGCGGATATATAGATACTGTCACTCCCGGTGCAAATAAGTCTGTCATAGATTCATACTTTTGTCCATTAATGAGACAATAAACTTTATTAGCTCCGGCTGTAGTAAGTTTAGGTATTTTTTTCTGACACGCACAGGCAGTCAATAATAATGCAAATGCGCATAAAAAAATGGTTCTCATACAATGTATTTTTAAAATAAAAAATAAGGTTTATATAGCAATCCGTTGATTTTCAAAAATAAAATTAAATCTTTTTACATTTACAAACAATAGTTCTTACATGATATTAGTCATGTATTGCCTTCATGTCAGGTCTTATCACCCGACACAAAATTATGTGTACATCCTGAAAAGAGCATATATATTCATCAGCTTTCTATATCCATCAAAACAAAAATTTATTTTTTGAAATAAAAAAACAATAGAATTAAAAAGCTATTTCAGGTGATAACACCTGACACGACGAAACCTATCTCATACATCAATAGGAATTGACTTCAGCCCATTTCCCATATGTAAATTTTGGCTAAAGCCCTGAATGATTGGAATTTTTTATAATCGAGCTAAAGCTCGACGCTATTGAAGTTTAATATTCTGCTCTTCTGGATTTTTAATCCCGAAGTTTTATCGCAGGATTTACAATCCTGTAAAAATACCAAACCGACTCTTTAGAAAATAAAACGCTTACAATAGGGTCGTGCGCAAACTATGTAAACGCTATTGAATGTCTCGGGCGTGATTTCTTTTATAAATATAATAAATAGGAACACCAATCAACACTATCACAATTCCTAAAAGAGAAGTTTCCCATTTATAAAATAAAAGTCCCAATGCCATAGTGCCTGCCAATATAAAATAAATAATAGGAATCAGCGGATAACCAAATGCTTTGTAAGGTCTTTCAGCATCAGGTCTGCTTTTTCTTAGTCTGAAAATTCCCCAGATGGTGAGTATGTAAAATACCAGTGTTACAAAAACAACATAGTCCAGCAACAATCCATATTTGCCACTCAAACAAAGCACGCATGCCCAGAAACACTGTATCCATAAAGCATGATCGGGTACGTGATTTTTGTTTACATGCGCTGCATCTTTAAAAAATAATTTATCCTTAGCCATTGTATAGTATACTCTTGCGCCGGAAAGTATCAATCCGTTATTGCAGCCAAAGGTAGATATCATAATCATTACAGCAATAATCAAAGTACCAATGCTCCCGAATATTTGATTAGCAGCTACCGTAGCAACACGGTCTTCATTGGCAAAAGCCAGACTGGTTATGGATTGCAGCGGATAAGTGTCATCAGCGTTTGGTTGAGGAAATAATGGTAAAACGGCTGTGTACATAATGTTGGTGAACATATAAATCACAACCACAATCACAGTGCCTAAGAAAAGACTTAAGCCTACATTCTTTTTAGGATTTTTTATTTCACCTGCTATGTAAGTCACATTTTCCCATGCTACACTGCTGAATACAGAGCCAACCATCGCTGACGATATCAGTCCCACGATCAGATAAAGACTGTTTGGTTGTTGCAATGCTGACCAGCCTGTTTGTATGCCTGCTGCATCTCTTACTGGTGTTGTAAATTTTAGGTCAAAAGCATTTGTCCAGTTCATATTCCACACTTCGGCTTTCGCTCCTAAAATAAACCCGAATACGATTAATGCAAATAAAGAAAGCAGTTTAGTACCTGTAAAAAATTGTTGTATCAGTTTACCTTCTTTTACACCGCGTGTATTGATGTAAGTAAGTAATATAATAATAGCGATGGACAGCAATTGCGCAGGATAAAAAGTAAACCAGTTGCCTATGGTGAAAAGTATATTTTCTTCGCGCATGGCAAACATAGGTATAAAATATCCGGCAAACTTGCTGAAAGCTACGCCCACAGCCGCAATGGTACCTGTTTGTATTACAGAAAAAAAACTCCATCCGTACAAAAAGCCCATCAGCGGGTTGTACGCTTCTTTCAGATACACATATTGTCCGCCTGCTTTGGGAAACATAGAAGACAGTTCGCCATAGCTGATAGCCGCAAATATAGTCATGATGCCGGTGATAGCCCATATCAGAATCAGCCATCCTGCAGAGCCCACCTGACGGGTCATATCGGCACTTACAATAAAAATTCCCGAGCCAATCATACTTCCTGCAACAATCATGGTGCCGTCTAACAGCGAAAGAGTAAGTTTCAGTTCTTTGGTTACTGTATTCATATAATAAAAATAGTGTAATGTAGTTAAATAATAAATTTAATTGTAAATTACAAGTAGTTTTTATTACATTTATTGGTTGTTTTAATAACCTTGTAAAATAAATTTTGTTATTTGCATAAAATAAATTTTATGGATATAGATTTTGTAATAGCCTGGGTTGATATGAATGATCCGGAATGGAAAAAGAGTTTTGCTAAACATTCAGGTAAAATTGATAATAGTAGAAATGAAGTAAATATTGCGCGGTTCAGAGATTACGGCTTACTGAAATATTGGTTCAGAGGTGTGGAGAAATTTGCTCCCTGGGTGAGAAAAATTCATTTTGTGACCTGCGGACAGGCTCCGTCGTGGCTCAATAAAGAACATCCTAAATTAAATCTGGTCAATCATGAAGATTATATTCCCAAAGAGTTTCTGCCTACATTCAACTCAAGTATGATAGAAATCTATTTACACAAAATTCCTGATTTGGCTGAGCATTTCGTATACTTCAATGATGATTTCTATATTATTAATCATCTTACACAAGAAAGATTTTTTAAAAATGGATTGCCTTGCGATATCGCTGCTTTCAGAATGAATATGGGTTTAACTTTGTGGAACAAATGTCTGAAAAACAATATCAGAATAATAAATAAAAGATTTAATAAAAAAGAAGTTTTTGAGCGTGATTACGAAAAATGGTTTCATCCATCGTATGGTAGTAAGGCAAGATTAACAAAACTGCTCAAAGGATACGATAAATTCGTTACTCTTCGTACGCCTCATAATGCACAGCCTTATACCAAAACCACATTTAATGAAGTATGGGATTATGCAGGAGAGGAATTGACTGAAATGTCGCATAACAGATTCAGAAGCCCTAATGATTACACGCAGGAGCTTTTTAGAACCTGGCAAATCTGCAGGTCAAATTTTGAACCATACAATACATATCAAGATACAAAAATGTTTGCTCTTCTCATCAGAACACCACAAGCTTTAGAAGCAATAAGAAATCAATCATACAAACTTGTGTGTATTAATGACAGCGAGCATATCAGAAACTTTGAAAAAACAATGGAGCAGGTTACAGATGCATTTGAGAGTATCTTGCCCGAAAAATCAACTTTTGAAAAGTAGACATTTAGTTTTAAAACTGTAGATAAAATAATATATGGGTTTTTCTCAATACATACTTCCGCCTGCAATTTATAAGAGAAGAAAAATAAATTCTTCAATGAGACGTCAAAAGAGAATCTCTAATGTGTGGAATCCGGTAATAGATGATTATTTTGATGGGAAAATTGATAAACATAGTTTTAAGCCTAAGAAAGCATTTAAAGAAAGCGCAAAAATAATTTGGCAATATTGGGGACAGGGGATTACCAAAAATACACTTCCGGAATTGGTAAGTATCTGCTTTAATTCAGTAGACAAACACAAAGGAGAATATGAGGTAATTAGGCTATCCGACGATACAATAGGGGAGTACATAGATTTACCGGATTTCGTTTTACAAAAAAAGAATGATGGTACTTTTACGATAACTTTTTTTTCTGATTTACTAAGATTGATTTTACTTAATACATACGGAGGCATTTGGATGGATGCCACTATTTTGTTAACTAATTCAATACCTCAAGAATATACAGAAATGGATTATTTTCTATTTCAGCGTTCAGATGATGAAGAGTATAAAAAATATTGGATAAAAGCAGATCCATATTATTTTAGTTGGTTACCTGATTTTAAAGTGAGAATGTTAAGCAGTATTTTATTTGCCAAAAAATCAAGTCAGGTTATTCAGGCACTTCTTGATGTGATGCTTTGTTTTTGGAAACAGAGTGATAAACTTCCTTATTATTTTACACTTCAGGTTATATATAATGAAATTATTACACGTAAATTACCCCACTTACAATGTCCGATTGTAAATGATTGTACTCCGCATATCATTCAGAAAAAAATAAAAGTAGGATACCCTTATGCATCTTTTAAAGAAGCTATAAATCTTAGTCCTATACATAAAATGTCTTATTATAAGAGCAAGGAACTTGAAATTTTAAAACAAAATTTACCTTATTAAATATAGTTACCAATACAGGTAAGAAACATTTCTTACGTAAAAATATTTTTATAGAATTTTAGTAGTATGTAAAATAATCGACCAGTGTTTACACCGGGTATTTTAAAGTTATGATGCTTCGCGAATTTTAAAATTTGATTTTTAGCATATCTTTTATCAGCTCTTCTCTTTTGTGCATGTGTTTTATCCTTATTGGTAAGAATAGAATTTTCGGTATAATTATATATATATTCAGCTCCGGGAACAGTCACAACATCTTTTGCAAAATAAAAGGCAGGGAGACAAAATAATAAATCTTCAATAAATCTTCCTTCTTCAAACCTAAGGTTATTTTTTTTCAGAAAATTCAAATTAAATAAATACCGCCAAACATAACCCCATTTTCCCACATAAGTAACGGTTAATTTTTCTTTAATTGTATTGTATACTGCTTGTTTTGTAAAGCGTTGTGTTTTGTACTTATTATGTTCCTGAATCATTCCTGAGCAAGCAATATCAGCATTAGTTTCGATAATGGCCTTTACCATATTTTCATAAAAAACATCATTGATTTTGTCATCCACATCCATAAAATGAATATATTTTCCTTTTGCTGAGTCTATGCCTGAATTGCGAGCAGCAGATAATCCTTTATTTGTTTCATGATTAATAATTCTTACCGGAAAACTTCTTACAATCTCTTCAGTCCTGTCATTTGAACCATCGTTTACAACAATGATATCTAAATTTTTGTAAGTTTGGGATAGGATATTATTCAAACAGCTTTCTGCATGTTTTTCGCCGTTGTAAATGGGAATAACAACTGTGATAATAATTTCGCACTCTTTATTATTCATATTCAAACAAAATTAAATAAAAAGAACTATTTTATTTGAGTGTATTATTGTTTTCTTTTTACAACGACTAAATTATATTGTAAATTGAAATTTTATATAATCTAATATTCTTTCCTGTTCCCAAGACGACATCCATTCAAACTTATCCTGATTTTTAAACCAAGTGATTTGACGTTTAGCATAACGTCGTGTATTTTTTTTGATTTCTTCAATGGCAAATTCAAGAGTGCATTCCTGATTCAAATATGCAAACAACTCTTTGTAACCCACAGTTTGTAAGGCTTTCAGATTACGGTGCGGATAAAGTGTTTTAACTTCTTCCAATAATCCTTCTGCCATCATAATATCTACACGTTTATTTATTCGTTTGTATAAAACTTCTCTATCCCAATTCAGTGCAATTTTTATAGTGTTGAAATTACGCTGCGCAGCAATTTTATTTTGAAAAGAGGTGATAGATTTTCCTGTTTGTGCAATTACTTCCAGCGCACGCATTAATCTGTGTGGATTATCTCTGTCAATCAATGAAAATGTTTCAGGGTCTTTTTGTTTCAACTCTGCTTGCAGCCATTTTATTCCGTACAATTCAAAATTTTGGCGGATGCTGTTTCTTATTTTCTCATCAATCTCCGGCATATTATCAATGCCGTTGAGTAAAGCATCTATGTACATGCCTGTGCCGCCGGTAAGCACTGCAATTTTTTTCTTTTGGAAAATATTATTGAGTGTTTCCAATGCATATCTTTCATATACACCTGCATTCACCTCATAGTGAATGGAGTGGGAGTTTATAAAGTGATGCTTTACTGTTGCAAGTTCTTCCTCTGAAGGTTTTGCTACACCAATATTCATTTCACGGTAGCATTGTCGAGAATCAGCTGAAACAATCTCCGTATCAAAATACTTTGCTATGTCGATTGCTGTTTGGGTTTTACCTGAAGCGGTAGGTCCGGCAATGACTATGAGCAAAGGTGAGGACATTTTTGAAGGATTTTAACCTTGGAAAACGTGGCTTTTTACATCCTGATCGGTAATGCTTTTGCCGGACAGAATTACAAGTCTTTCTACCACATTTCTTAATTCGCGTACATTACCTGTCCAGTCGTGTTTCTGCAATACTTCCAGCGCTTTTTTATCAATCGGTTTTGCCTGTTTACCATAATCTTTGGCAATATCCTGCAGGAATTTTTAAACCAGTAAAGGAATATCTTCCAGCCTGTCGTTAAGAGACGGAACTTTTATCAATATTACGCTTAGCCTGTGATAGAGGTCCAGACGAAAAGTTTTATTTTCAACTTCTTCCAACAGGTCTTTGTTGGTAGCAGCGATTACTCTTACGTCAACAGGGATTTCTTTTTCGCCGCCCACTCTGGTAATTTTACCTTCCTGTAGTGCGCGCAGTACCTTAGCCTGAGCGTCGAGACTCATATCACCGATTTCATCAAGAAAGAGTGTGCCTCCGCTTGCCTGTTCAAATTTTCCTATGCGTTGTTTCACTGCGGAAGTAAAAGATCCTTTTTCATGACCAAAAAGTTCGCTTTCGATCAGTTCGCTTGGGATAGCCGCACAGTTTACTTCAATTAAAGGAGAAGAAGAACGGTCGCTGTATGCATGAAGAGAACGTGCTACCAATTCTTTACCCACACCGTTGGGTCCGGTAATTAGTACTCTTGCATCCGTAGCTGCCACTTTCTGTATGGTATCTTTGATTTTTAATATAGCTTCAGACTCTCCAATCATTTCTACAGAC
>JAEWWO010000260.1 GCA_023396345.1 Bacteroidota bacterium | reverse complement strand
CCGTACAGCAATAAAAAATATCGCAAAGCTTTTCATGGTAAGGCTTTGACAATTATTCAGTCAACCAAAGAGAAAGGAAAAATCAATTTACAAATTTCATCTGACGGACTTGTGAGTGATAACATTGAGATTATCAGCAAGTAAACAGAGGGTATCTGATAGATGACAGATGATAGAGGATGTGATATCCTTACTTCTTTATCCAAATACATCAAAAATATTTTCATTAATTCAAATATTTGTTTAATTTTGTAAAACTTATTTTTAATAAAGTGAAAGATAATTTGTATAAAAATGTAAAATTACCGATTCAATGTCCAAGCTGTCAGGAAGCCTTGTCGGTTAACGAACTTGTATGCAATCATTGCAGTACAACTATAAGTGGTAACTATCAGATACCTCTTTTGCTTCAGTTGTCGCAGGAAGAGCAGGATTTTATTATTCAGTTTTTTCTGAGCAGCGGAAGCCTGAAAGAAATGGCCAGACAAATAGGAATCAGTTATCCTACCGTACGCAACCGTTTGGACGATTTAATTGAAAAAGTAAAACAATTGCAGAAATAATAAATGTAGAATAATGACTTTCAGAAATCCGTTTAAATATTATTCCGACAGAAAATTAATGCTGATAAGTATTGCTTCCATTTTCTTAGGCAGCTTTATCATCTGGCAATTAAATTGTTCTTTCGATGGCGTGTTTCACATGACTGCTGTTGAAATGAATTTTGTTTCCGTATTGTTTCAGACAATTACCATTGTGGTTTTGTTGTCGGTTTTTCTGTTTTTCTCAGCAAAGATTTTTAATAAAAAAGTAAGATTGGCTGATTGTTTAAATGTAAGTGCTTTATCAAGAGTGCCCATGTATTTGTTGCCGTTGCAAAATGTAAACGGCGCTTTATCTAAACAATCTGCATTACTCGAGCAGGGGAAGCTCCCGCAAATAGATACCTTTCTGGTGATTACTTCGTTTCTTTCTTTGGGAGTATTAATTCTTTCCATACTGATTTTAGTAATGGGCTACAAAGTAGCGGCCAATGCTAAGAAGACGCTTCATTACGTCTACCTTGTACTGGCATTGATACTGGCTGATTTTGTTTCGAGATATATTCTTCCCTATGTAAATATTTAAACTATTGCAATGATAAAGTATATTTTTTCTTCACTATTTCTTTTGTTTTCAGGTTATGTTGCTGCGCAGGATATCATTGGTTCCTGGCAGGGTAGTATTGATGTACAGGGAAAACAATTACCTCTTGTGTTTCATATTTCAAAGAGGGGAGATGCCTTTTTTACAAAAATGGATAGCCCTGAACAAGGTGCAATGGGCATTCCCACGGATAGTACCGGATATAATCAAAAAAAACTGACAGTCAAGCTTTCCAGCTTGGGTATCATCTATCATGGCACATACAACAATGATACAATATCAGGAACTTTTACGCAAAACGGAATGAAATTTCCTTTATCATTATCAAGGTTAATTCTTAGGCGTCCGCAGGAGCCGAAGCCGCCCTTCAATTACAATATTCAGGAGGTTGTTGTAGAAAATAAAAAAGACAGTGTTTCTTTGGCAGGTACTTTAACTACGCCTATCAATAAAAAAAATTATCCGGTTGTGATTTTAATTACCGGCTCAGGATTTACTACAAGAGATCATGATTTTGAAGGACATAAACCATTCTGGGTAATTGCGGATGATTTTGCTAAAAAAGGAATAGGCGTTTTGCGTTTAGACGACAGAGGAATGGGCAAATCTACCGGCGGAAGAGATTTCGGCAAGGCTACCTCTAAGAATTTTGCAGGCGATATCAGTGCTGCTGTTGATTTTCTTGCTTCGAAAGGGTATAAAAATATTGGTCTTTTAGGACATAGCGAAGGCGGTATGATAGCGCCCATGACGGCATTACAGAACAAAAAAGTAAAACATATAGTTCTGATGGCTGCGCCCGGAATAGATATTCTGGATATGATGCGTTTGCAATCAAGAGACGTATCAAAATCTACCGGAGCTACAGAAATGCAAGCAGAGAAAATGGCGGAGATGAATGCTGTAGTCAATCGTACATTATTGTTGGCAGAGGGTGAGGAAAAACTGAGAGAAATATTTGAGAGAGAAGTAAAAAAGATTCCTTCTGAATACACGCTTACAGAGGCAGAAATAAATTCTTTATTTCAGTCGGTAAGTATTTTTAATAATAATCACTGGTACAAGTATTTTATTTCCGTAAAGCCCGACGAATATTTATCTAAAATAAAAATACCTGTCCTTGCCATAAACGGAAGTTTAGATATGCAGGTACCTGCCAATGAGAATTTATCGGGTATAGAAACATCGCTGAAAAAAGCAGGCAATAAAAACTATACAATTAAAGAATTACCCGGATTAAATCATATGCTCCAGCATGCTAAAACAGGCTCGCCGACTGAGTATAAATTTATTGAGGAAACTATTGCCCATGAGGCATTGGATATTATGAGTGAATGGATACTGAAACAGAAATAATTATTTCAGCAGTTCGTTGATACCCATTTGCAATATCTGATCTTTATTGTCTATAAAGGCAGGAATTTTTTCTGAAGGAATACGCATATCATACTCCTCGCCACTGCCGAGTACGTTGTTAAAGTCAGGATTGTTGTAGTCAAAAGTTTTTTCGTCTATGTCAAGAAATTTAGCTACTGTGCCTGCATGGTAAATACCTTTTATGCGGAGAATGCCCATGCCCGGCTGTAGTAAACCTTTATTTCTTTCTTCAATACTTTTTAATTTTTCAGCACCTTTTGCAGTAACCGTAGTTACACCGCCCGTTCCTTCAAAATAATAATGTGTAGCAATGAAACGTCTCACGTGATGTCTGGTTTCATTGGGCAGGTAGCGTTGCACTTTCCAGAAGTCTTTAGAGCCTGATTGCCTTATGGCTCTGTCTACACGTCCGCTTCCGGCGTTATAGGCACTCAATACAAGCAACCAGTCGCCATAACGTTTGTACAGGCTGCGTATGAGTTTTGCCGCAGCGTGTGTGCTGGCTTCATAATCAGTTCTTAAATCTCTGCCGCCTCTTATCAAATTATAATATCTTCCTTCATCATACATAATCTGCCAGGGACCGGTTGCGCCCGCAACAGAAACGGCTGTGGCTTTAAGGTCACTCTCAATCAGTGAAAGATATTTCAGTTCCTTGGGAATACCGTAGCTGCTCAGGATTCTGTCGTAAAGACTAAAAATATTCTGATAGCGGGGAGTTGTTTTTACTGTATTGTACCACTTACCTCTTTTAGCCAGATACTGTTTTGTATAGTCTTTAATATGCGCTTCTACATCGCGGTCGGTGATGTTCATGGCAAGACCTCTGTTGCGCATGGAGTTACCGTCCGCAGAAGTGCCGTCTTCAGGCAAAAGAGATACAAAGCCTTTCACCCCTTTGTTTTCTTCTTTTTGCTCTTTCTTATCCTTTTTGGGGAGTTTCAATTCATCTCCCGGACCTGCAAAAACAGAGGTAATTGTGGCAAGTAATAATGAGGTTAATATGTATTTTTTATAATTCAAAATCAGACAAAAAATAACTTACGAATTCTTTTGACTCATCAAAGTACCCGACAGTTTAAGCATTTCGGTTTCATTTTTTGAGGAAGTGATGAGCTGCAATCCAAACGGCATTCCATTGCTGTGCGTGAACAAAGGTAGTGAAATAGCCGGAATTCCTGCCAGATTGGTAAATGTGGTGTAATAATCTGCCAGAAACATTTCGGTAGGATCCGTATTTTTTTCACCCAGTTTAAATGCCGGAGCAGGCACTGTAGGAGAGATGATGAAATCGTACTCCCCGAAAATTTCTGCCAGCTGCATTTTAATTTTATTGCGCACCTGTTGAGCTTTGGTAAAATAAGCATCGAAATAGCC
>JAEWWO010000220.1 GCA_023396345.1 Bacteroidota bacterium | reverse complement strand
GTGCAGCAGAACCTCTTGCATGTACTACACGCTCAGGAATACGCTCGCGATCAAAATGAGCCATTTTCTCACGATGGATAAAATCTTCTAACAGAGAAGGTCCTCTTTCTCCAGCTTTCAGAGAGTTGTTATCGTCATTTATTTTTACGCCGTCGTTGGTGGTCATGGTATGATCAACAGGGCATTTCATATTTTTGGAAAGATCTTCAATTTTGTCTGAAGAAGGTTTTTTTTCGTCTTTCATTTTCTATTGTTTTAAGTTTTATTAGTGTAAGTGTAGAATCTTTTCTAAAGGTAAATATTGTGGCTACTAATCGGTGTTAACAATAGCATAAATGTAAAGTAGAAATAATTGATTTTCAAAATATTACAACTATTCTAATTTGTGTAAAATAAATAAAACTTAAAACAAGTCTGCGGACAAATCACTGCAGATCTTGCTTTCATTTTGAGAATAAACAGGAAATAAAGTACGTTCATATTACTTTACCTGCTTAAACACCCACCACATTTCATTGGCTATTTGCAGACTGCGTTCTGTGTAGATTTGATTCATTTCGGCAGTACCATCAGACAGTTTGGGATCTTCATATTGTATAGGTAGTCTTTTTTCAGCGCCTGCAATAAAGGGGCAACCCTGATCGGCAGAAGAACAGGTCATGATAGCACAAAAACCGCTTTCAGGATTAAAGGCTTCGTCATACTTTTTAGAAAAAGCAATGACAGGATGCTGATTATTTGTGTATTTCACTGCATAAACCGGATTGTCAGCATTACATAATAGCTGTATTTTAAAACCCTGTGTTTCCAATGTTTCTTTCACCTTGGGAAACATAGCCGTAGCCTCTGTTCCGCCCGAATAGCAAAATACATTTTTCACCCCGAAATAATGAGCCATTGTTTGTGCCCAGATTTGAGATAAATGACTTCTTCGGGAATTATGTGTACAAATAAAATTCAGTAAAATATCTTCTTCCTTTTCTGCTTTTTGCCTGATGTAATCGGCTAATGGCTGCAACAATTTTTTTCGTTCAGGAGAAACCGCATTATCAGTAAACTGAGCAATAATAGTTTTAATTTCAGGATACATTTTTATAATATTTTTGTTTTAAGTATAACGAAGCACGTACCAGCAAAATCAACACAGGCACCTCTACCAGCGGACCAATAACACCTGCAAAAGCCTGAGGTGAATGTATACCAAACACAGCAATGGCAACGGCTATAGCCAGTTCAAAATTATTTCCCGTAGCGGTGAATGATATTGCCGCATTCTTATCATACGGAATCTTCATTGATTTACCGATAAAGAAACTGCTGAAAAACATCAGTATAAAATAGATAACAAGCGGCACGGCAATTTTTAATACATCCATCGGTAATTCTACAATCTGGTCTCCTTTTAAACTGAACATCATTACAATGGTAAACAATAAAGCGTATAGAGTAACGGGAGAAATAAAAGGAATAAACTTTCTGTTGTACCATTCTTTTCCTTTCCGTTTTATAAGAAAATATCTGCTTAAAAAACCCGCAAGAAAAGGTATACCGAGATAAATCATTACACTTTCAGCCACATCGCTCATGGGTACAGATATATTAAAATCGCCAAATCCCAGTTTTGCAGGCAGCACATTAATAAACAGCCAGGCAAGAAAACTATAACTAATAATCTGAAACACACTGTTGAGTGCAATCAGTAATGCTCCGTATTCACGGTTGCCCTTTGCCAGATCATTCCACACAATGACCATAGCAATGCATCTTGCCAGACCTATCAATATCAATCCGGTCATGTATTCGGGCTCATTATGCAGAAATATAAAAGCCAGCACAAACATGAGGATGGGACCAATAATCCAGTTTAATAATAAGGACAATGAAATGGCTTTCTTATCTTTAAAAGCCTTCGGAAGCAAGGAATAATCAACCTTTGCGAGAGGCGGATACATCATCAGTATCAATCCTATTGCCAAAGGAATATTGGTTGTTCCGACAGAAAGTTTGTCATTCAGATTTTTAATACCCGGAAACAAAAAACCCAGTAATACGCCTGCCGCCATCGCCAGAAATATCCATAAAGTAAGATAGCGGTCTAAAAATTTAAGTTTAGGCTTCATTTATATTCGTATAGAAATTTTTAGAGGATTGTTTAACAACAGGCCGAATCAGGTGTGCAGCAAGATGTTTGCTTTTCTCCGTAAACAGTAATACTATAAATTTTTGTAGGTGATTTTTTGTATTCTTTCACCTCTTCTTCAGTAAGATAATTTTTTAAAATATCATCCGGTACTATAATTGGTTTTTCTTTCTGCAATGCAATGTTTTGAAACCCTGCTTCTTTTATTATGTTTAGATAATCATCTTTAATAATAGCACTTGCCACACAGCCTGCATACATTTCAGCAGCAGATTTTATTTTTGCAGGAAGCTCTCCGGTAATAACAATATCGGAGATTGAAAAATGTCCTGTTGGTTTTAAAATTCTGTACACTTCACTAAAAGCTTTGGATTTATCAGGTACAAGATTCATAACACAATTACTCACTACTACATCTGCAACATTTGCTGTCATCGGTATTTTTTCGATATCTCCCTGACGAAACTCTACATTGTTGAATCCTAATTTTTCAGCATTAGCTCTTGCTTTATCAATCATTGCTTCTGTAAAATCAATGCCGATTACTTTTCCTTTTTCTCCAGTTTCTGCCCTTGCCACAAAACAGTCGTTACCGGCGCCGCTTCCCAGGTCTACCACTGTATCTCCTTTTTTAATTTTTGCAAAATTAGTAGGCAAGCCGCAGCCTAACCCTAAGTCTGCATCAGGGTTGTAGCCATCCATATCATTATACTCCTCACTCATAATTGTGTACACTTCGGTACTGCATCCTCCCGAACCGCAGCAGGAAGAGGCATTGGTTTCTTTATCCTGTAAAGCTATTTCAGCATATTTTTGCTTTACTATTTCTTTTATTTGTTCGTTGGTTTGCATGTTTTATAATTGAAAATTGAAAGTTGAAAATTGAAAATTATTTAGCAGCATCTTGATACATTTTGATGATGTATTTTATTAAAAATCTGATCTATAAAATGTTCCATTTTCTTAAAACTATCCGGATTGATACAATAACAAATAGATTTGCCTTCTATCTCACCCTGAATAATTCCTGCATTTTTTAATTCTTTCAAATGCTGAGAAACAGTGGGCTGCGCCAGATTAACCTCTGCTACAATATCATTGCAAATACAGGAATCTACCGATAGTAAATACTCAACTATTGCAATACGTGCCGGGTGCGCAAGTGCTTTAAGCAATTGAGCAATATCATTTTGCTCTTGTGTAAAATTTTCTGTTTTTGTTACTCCCACTTTAATTCCTAATTTTTATAAATGAAAAGTTATTCTATAATCATATTTTAATATTGCAATATTACGATATTAATATAAATGACAAAATAAATT
Organism: Bacteroidota bacterium; assembly: GCA_023396345.1. GTDB lineage: Bacteria > Bacteroidota > Bacteroidia > Chitinophagales > Chitinophagaceae > Haoranjiania. Next base: position 1,979 of record JAEWWO010000220.1, on the reverse strand, counting down.
TTTAATACTTTTAAGTTAGCTGTTATCACTTCTGAATAAAAACCCTTTAAAATAATAAGTATCTTTGCAGTATGACTAACGGAGAAATAATAAACAGAGTAGCCGAAAGCGGGATTATTACTATTGATTTAGAAGATTTTTATCCTCATGAAGAAATTGTTTCTATTGATATGAAACAGTTTCTTTTTATGGAAATGATTTTAAAGGAAAAAGATTTTCGTCAGCAACTAAAAGATTACGACTGGACGCAATTCCAAAATAAAGCCGTTGCTGTTTATTGCTCTGTTGATACCATTATTCCCCGATGGGCATATATGCTATTGGCAAACTATCTGCAACCTTTCGCAGTCCGCATATACGTTGGCACAGAAGAAGAAATGGCAGAGCATCTGCTACTTGAAAATATTAAAAAAAGTATAACAGCAGAACAATTCACCGATAAGAGAATTGTTATTAAAGGCTGTGGTGAAAAAGAAATTTCAGCCAGAGTGTATACAGAAATTACAACCATGTTGCTACCATTTGCCAAAAGTATTATGTACGGCGAGGCTTGCAGCTCAGTTCCGGTTTATAAAAAAAGATAAGGTACTATGAACGACAAAGAATTAATCATAAAAAATATTCAGCATATTAAACAGCGTATCGAAGATGCGTGTAATAAATCCGGAAGAAAGACTGAAGAGGTAAGACTTCTGTTAGCTACAAAAACCGTTGAACCCGAACGCATAAAAATTGCCATAGCATCAGGAGAAAAGCTAATTGGAGAAAACAGAGTACAGGAGTATGCAGAAAAATTTGAAGAACTTAAAGATGTTGAATGCGAAAAACATTTTATTGGTCATCTGCAAACCAATAAAATAAAAGATGTTTTAAAATATGTATCGTGCATACAATCTTTAGACCGCCTGGAACTGGCTGAAAAACTGCACCAGCGTTTGTTATTTGAAGAAAAAAATATTGACGCATTTGTAGAAGTAAATATTTCTTTTGAAGAGAGCAAACATGGACTTTCGCCTGAAGAAGTATTTGATTTTCTCGAGAAGATAAAAGAATTCAACACCATACACATCAAAGGTTTTATGACAATTGGCTTATATGATGCAGATGCAGAAAAAGTTCGCCCAAGTTTTATCAGATTAAGAAATATAAGAGATGAAGCCATAGCAAAAGGACTTGTCAGCGCTGACGCAAAAGAACTGTCCATGGGCATGAGCGGAGATCTTGAAACAGCTATCGAAGAAGGCGCAACCATCATACGTGTAGGTTCAGCTATTTTTGGCAGTCGTCATTAAACTAAAGTCATATTACCGGAAAGATATTCAATCCGTATTTTCCAATTATCACATTAGCAAATTATCACATTAAAGAAGTTCTTCTCTGCGCGGCTCTTCAGTATCCGGTTCTCTTTCAACAATAACCTTTGATGTACCCGGGTCAGAAAAATGAATATCCAATTCATCCATCTTCTGTAAAATCTGTAAATTTATTTCCTGATTCAATTTTCTAAAATCCCGGAATTTAATATTCATCCAGGTAAAATATTCTACAAAAATTTTATGCGAATTGGTTCCCGTTTCGGAGAAATAAGCAATTGTATCATCATCATGAATCAACTTGCCGTTGCTTTTTAATATTTCATTTATGGCCTTTACCAGCGTATTAATTTTCTCTTGAGAAGTATTGATATTTACTTCTAAAATTTGTCTGAATCTTCTTCTTGTCTGATCGCTTGTGTTTTCCAAAGCTCCGCCAATAATCACTTTGTTGGGTATGCTGATAAGTGTTTTATTAGATGTGCGCAAACGTGTACTGCGTATACCGATTCTCTCTACACTGCCGGAAACATTATTCACTTTTACAAAATCGCCTACCATAAACGGTTTATCAAAAAGAATTACAAATGAACATATTGTATTCTCAACGGTTTCTTTAGCAGCCAGTGCCAGTGCGGCTGTCACAAGTCCCAGACTGGTTAACAG
>JAEWWO010000199.1 GCA_023396345.1 Bacteroidota bacterium | reverse complement strand
TTTCAGGACTTAATCTGATAATGATTAGATATGCCGATGTGTTGCTGATGTATGCGGAAGCCAAAAACGAATTAGGACAAATGAATGAAACAGTATGGAATAATACAGTTAGAGCAATCAGAAGCAGAGCAGGATTTACAGACCCCGGAGCTCTTGCATTTAACGCTGCTCTTTCCCAAACCAATATAAGAGATATTATACGCAATGAAAGAAGAGTTGAGTTTGCAATGGAAGGGTTAAGAATATTTGATATCAGAAGATGGAAAACTGCGGAAGTTGTTTTAAACGGATGGGCTCATGGTGCTAAATACGGACCTGCAGATACAGATAACGGATATGTGAGAGTAAACCTCAGACAGTTTGATCCTGCAAAACATTATCTGTGGCCGGTTCCGAGAGATGAAAGAAACATGAATGCTAATTTAACCCAAAATCCAGGATGGTAATTATTAATCAATCAATTTTAAAATTATATACAATGAAAAATAATTTCTCACTAACAATGCTCGTAATATTTGCAATTGCTGCATTATTCGGATGCACAAAAGAACAGGAACTTGACCATCTAAAGGTAAGTCCTGTAGCAACACTGTATTCTCCCACAAACAATCACTTTATCAAACTCGATCCAAAGTCGGGCACACAAACTTTTGAATGGCAACAGGCAAGAGCCGAAGACGGAGGATTGGTTATGTACGAAGTTGTATTTGATAAAGAAGGAGGAGATTTTTCCCAGCCTATCTTTTCTTCTATTTCTGATAATAACGGTACGGCCCCCAAGCTTACACTTACCGATGCAGAGCTCAACAGAATTGCCGAAAAAGCAGGCATTGCTGCAATGGCAACCGGAAAAATCAAATGGACAGTCTGGTCTTCAAAAGGTATTAATGTTGAAAAAGGAGCTCCAACTGCTTTACTTGAGTTGGAAAGGCCTATGGGCTTTACCGATATTCCGGCTGATTTATACATTTCCGGTTCTGCAACAGAAGGCGGAGCTGATTTATCAAAAGCTATTAAGATGAAAAAGTTGAGTGCCAATTCTTATGAAATCATCACTTCATTAAAAGACGGTGAATATTTCTTTGTAGACAGAAATACCGGCACACCTAAAAAATTCTCTGCCAGCGAAGGCAATATAGTAGCAGACGGAAGCACCGCTCACACAGGAACTAAAATATATCAAATCATAGTAGACTTTGAAAAAGTAACTGTGGAAACAAAAGAAATCAAACGTGTTGAATATTACTTTGCTCCGGATGATAAATATATTCAAATGCCATATATAGGAAACAGTCAGTTTAAAGTAACTACCACCGTCGTCTTTAAACAAGAAAGCTGGGGAAGAGACGAAAGATATAAATTCCTGATGGTATTTAACAACAATGGAGCAGATGAATTCTTAAGATTGTCCAGCGCAAACAGAGACAACCAAAGAGCTACAGCCACCACTCCGTTGTCTTACTACGAATTTGGCAGCAACAACGACTCCAGATGGGACTATACCTTTAAGTTTGCCACCGAAGTAGATGGTAAAGAGGTAGATATTATCGCAGACTTCAGTCCATCACTTACAAGATATACACACAGAGTTGTTATTAAATAATTATATCATTCCATAGGGGAAAATAAAATTTCCTCTATGGTTTAAAACAAAAAATAAACTGATGAAATAACCATCTTCTCTTAGACGAGACCAAACGGAATGATAATATAGATTCAAGAACGCATGGTTATTACATCTCACAAACAGAAAAATAAAATATTAACAGATGAAACTTAATAATTATTATAAATATTCTCCGCTGATATTTCTATTCCTCTTATGCCTTCAGTCCTGTCAGGAAAAAGCAGTGCCGCTGTTTCCTCCTGAAGATAATCCCGGTACAGGAACCATAGAATATAAATGGGAATTAACTGCCGACTCGCTACAGGATAAAACCTACACGGCATATTTGTCAACCAATGGAAAATATTTTAATCAGGACAATCAGGGGAATGCTACTTTTCATTACTGGCGCAATGCGCACGTAATGGATATTTTTGTAGACGGTTATGTAAGAACCAATCAGAATTTCTACAAAACCAGAATGGAAAATTTGCTAAGGGGTATGCTGGAAACAAATGGTAATACCTTGTCAATAAATTTTTATGATGATATGGACTGGCTGGCTTTGTCAAGCCTGAGAGCCTATCAGGCTACAAACGAACAAGGCTATTTAGATGCTGTAAATTATTTGTGGAATGATATAAAGACAGGTATCAATGATATTATGGGCGGTGGTGTAGCGTGGAGAAAAACACAGAGACATTACAAAAATACACCGGCTACGGCTCCTGCAATTATTCTTGCTGCGCGCTTATATCAATTAAATAAAAATATAGCAGACTTAAACACAGCCAAAGATTTATACACCTGGCAGAAAGCCACATTGGTAGACCCTCAAAGCGGTATTGTTTGGGACGGAATAAACTCTAATAATGATGGACAATTAGATAAAAGAAAATTCACTTACAATCAGGGAATATATATGGGAGCTGGGCTGGAGCTTTATAAAGCTACGGGAGAAGTTTCTTATTTAAACGATGCAATAAAAACAGCCAACGCAACCATGACTGATCTGGAACTGGCTCCAGCCGGGTATTTGAGAGGAGAAGGCCAAGGTGATGGAGGATTGTTTAAGGGCATTTTAGTAAGATATATGACATTGCTGGCTCTTGAAAATGCTGTATCCAAAGCAGATAAGGATAAGATAATTGCTTTTCTTCAAACCAATGCACAAACATTGTATGTAAAAGGCATTGGCAGACCAGGACTGTTCATTAGCCCCGACTGGCAACAAAAGCCCGGCGCAACTATTGATTTATCAACTCAGCTTAGCGGAGTAATGATGATTGAAGCCGCAGCACTATTGAACAAAAATAGTTTATTGTAATGTGTATAACTTTTTATCAGGTATTTTAATATTCATCTATTAAATACCTGATTTTTTATTCTATTCTTGCTATATTTGAATTTCTTATCAAACTTATTTTTTCACATAAAATCTATTCTATGCAAGCAAAAAAATTCATGCTTCACTTTGCTTTTGTCTGCTTATTCTCTTTGTTCTATTTAGCGGGCAATGGTCAAACACAAAGAGTATCCGGATTGATTACAGATTCTACCGGAGCAGGGATTTCAAATGTTTCTGTAAAAGTAAAAGGCAGGACAACAGGCGTTGTTTCTGATGCCGCCGGCAATTATTCAATTGCTGCTGCCAATGGAGAAGTCCTTGAGTTTACCTCAATTGGATACAGTCCGGAAGAAAGAACAGTATCAGGTAGTTCTTTAAATGTTACCTTATACTCCACTGTTGATGATGCCGGAGATGAGATTGTTGTTGTTGGTTATGGAACACAAAAAAGAAGTGAAGTTACCACAGCAATAAGTACTGTTAAAGCTGAAGACTTTAATCAGGGAGGGGCAAGAAACCCCATGGATCTCATTCAGGGAAAAGTGGCAGGTTTAAACATTACGAGAACACAGGGAAACAATCCAAACTCAGGAGTTTCTATTCAGTTAAGAGGTGTAACATCCTTAACGGGATCAAATAATCCATTAATAGTTATTGATGGAATTCCCGGAGGAAATCTTGATCTTTTGCAACAAGATGATATTGCCTCTATGGATGTTCTTAAAGATGGATCCGCTGCTGCTATTTACGGAACCCGTGCCAATGGGGGTGTTATTATTGTTACCACAAAAAAGGGTAGAGCAGGAGAGCCTCGTTTTGAAC
>JAEWWO010000139.1 GCA_023396345.1 Bacteroidota bacterium | reverse complement strand
TTGGATTGGGTAATAGCAATCAATCTACTTTACAAATTTTATGTTATCTCAAAAACTATTATCTTTACTTTCAGATGTGGAGATTTATCAGAAAGCTAATTAAGACTTTTTTTATTTTTCTTACTGTGCCTGTCGCTGCGCTGTTTATAATAGCGTGCATTTCTTCTTTCATTAATCCCACTAAGTTCTGGCTGGGAGGATTACTGAGTCTAACAATCCCGTATCTGATTATTCTGCTTGTACTGGCTTTGATATTCTGGCTGGCAATGAAGCCAAAGCTCGCACTTATTCCATTGGTGAGTCTTCTTATAGGATGGCAACAAATAGATGCAGCATTTGCATTTCGGTATAAGACCATGTTTACAACCGATATCAATAATAAGTCAGGTCTGCGCATTGTGAGCTGGAACGTAGGCAGCATGTACGGTACAAGCAGCGACCAGCAAATGAAATTGCAGGACAGACTGGAAATTGCTAAATCTGTAATTGACTTAAACGCCGATATTGTTTGTTTTCAGGAATTTAATCACTCCGAAACTCAGGGAGAACAAGCCAATAATATCGGACTTTTTTCTGAAGTATATCCTTATCATTATTTTTCTAAGGATGTAAACAAGCGCGACGGATTCTATCAGTCCGGAAGTATTATATTCTCTAAGTTTCCCATTGTTGACAGTGCCAAAATAGATTACCCCGGCGATATTTCAGAGAGTTTTATTTATATTGATATTCTGTACAATACAGATACCATCAGAATATATAATGTACACCTGCAATCGTATAAATTTTCAGCAGAAGATTATCAGCATATCAGTACTATGCAGCAAAATACACAGACTGTATTTTCCAGTTCGCGTGGTGTAATAGGAAAATTAAAGCAAGCCTTTCAGCGCAGAGGCATTCAGGCAGATATCATCAGAAAACATATTGACAGTACTGCCAGTAAGCATATAGTGTGCGGAGATTTTAACGATGTACCCGGCTCATACAGCTACTTCAGAATTAGAAATAAAAGTCAGGATGCTTTCTTAAAGAAAAGCTGGGGCATAGGTCGCACTTATTATTCTATTGCGCCCACTTTGCGCATTGATTATATTTTGCCGGATAATAATTTTAAAGTACTTCAGTTCGACAGAATAGACGAAGACCTTAGCGATCACTTACTCTTGGTTAGCGATGTGGCATTGCAATAAAGATAATCGTTTCCACTATAAAATTTTTATCTTCGCAAAAATCTGATGTACAATCTCAGAGAAAAAATAATTATGGAACTAAAAGTATATAATTCACTTACCAGAAATAAAGAAGTTTTTGAACCTATAACAGCAGGCTATGTAGGCATGTATGTTTGTGGTCCTACAGTTAGCGGCGAATCTCATTTAGGTCATGCAAGACCTTACATTACCTTTGATGTGGTAAACAGATACTTGCAACACTTGGGCTACAAAGTAAGATATGTGCGCAACATTACTGATGCCGGTCATTTTGAAGAAGAGGGCAGAGAAGCGGAAGATAAAATATCTACTAAAGCATTTCTGGAAAAACTGGAACCCATGGAACTGGTGAAGAAATATACTGATTTATTTCACTGGGGAATGCAGGAATTCAACACGCTTACGCCGAATATTGAACCTACGGCAACAGGACATATTGTGGAGCAAATTGTGATGATTGAAAAAATTATTGCTGACGGATATGCTTATGAAGTAAACGGTTCTGTTTATTTCGATGTGATGAAATACAACGAAGATTACTCGCAGAAAAATCTTCCTTACGGTATTTTAAGCGGCAGAACTTTAGAGGATGTGGTAGAAGGCACGCGCGATCTGGAAAATCAGGACGAAAAGAGAAACAGTGTTGATTTTGCCTTATGGAAAAAAGCACCGCCAGAACACATTATGCGCTGGCAAAGCCCGTGGGGAGAAGGTTTTCCCGGCTGGCATATAGAATGTTCTGCAATGAGCAGTAAATATCTGGGTAAACAGTTTGATATACATGGTGGTGGTATGGATTTAAAATTTCCGCATCATGAATGTGAGATAGCACAAAGCGTTGTGTGCAACAACGAAATGCCCGCCAAGTACTGGATGCACAATAATATGATTACCATCAACGGCAGAAAGATGGGCAAAAGCTATAACAATGTAATCAAACTTACAGAGTTGTTTTCAGGAAATCATCCTGAACTGGAAAAGGCATATCATCCTATGACTATCCGCTTCTTTATCTTGCAGACACATTATCGTTCAACACTTGATTTCAGTAACGATGCATTAAAGGCTTCAGAAAAAGGATTAAAAAGATTACTGGATGCAAACGAAACAGCACAAAGATTTTCTTTTGCCACTTCTGAACAACCGTCAGATAAAGAGCTGGACGAAAAAGTAAATAAACTACTGGCAGAACTTGACGAGTTTATTAATGATGATTTTAATACAGCCAAAGTTGTTGCGAATTTGTTTGAAGTTGTTCCGGTGATTAATGGTATCAAAGACAAGCACATAGCAGAAGATGCTTTGAGTACAGCAACTATTCAGGCAATCAAACAAAAAGTAAATACATATATCACCGATATTTTAGGATTGCAATCTCTTACAGAAAACAGAGGAGAACAATTGCACGGTGCATTAAAGTTGTTGATTGAGATGAGAAAAGAAGCCAAAGCAAAGAAAGATTTTGTTACGAGTGATAAAATCAGAAACGAACTGGCTGAATTAGGTATTATGCTGAAAGACGAAAAAGGCGGAGAAGTTTCTTACACCATAGAATCATAATCTAATATCGGCAATAACCGGGAAGTGGTCTGAAATAGCCGCTTCCGCAATGGTTGACTGCGTAACTTTTATTTCTTTATCTGCGAGGATATAATCTATTCTCAATGTACGTAAAAAATTAGGGAAAGTAATGCCAAAGCCCCGTGCACCTTTCAGATATGCATCCTGCATATCGCTTTTTGCTTTATTGTAAATATAACTGGTAGGTACACTATTAAAATCGCCACAAACAATAAGCGGTAAAGTATTGTTTGCAATAGATTGTTTGTAAGTAATGATTTGTTTTTCCTGTTGATGCGCTACACGTATCAGTCTTTTGATAGTGTATTTAAGATTCTCTTCGTCTACAAATTCTTCTTTTCTTTTTGATATGCCGTAAGACAATAAATGAAAAGTATTAATGTTTACTTTTTTATTATTAAAAGTAATGTCTGTAGACAGCATGCTCCTTATGTTTCCGTCATTGTTGTAGAGAGTTATTTTTAAATCATCAACCGTATATTTAGAAAATAAAGCCACGCCAATACCATTGCTTACAAGATTATTTTTTACAAGCACGCTGTCAAGCGATATGAAATTAAAAGTATATCCTCTTTCTTTCATCATATCGGAAATTTGCTGAGCAGGTACAAATTCCTGAAAACAAACAACGTCAGGATTGTATTTATTCAATACGGCATCATAATCTTTTGAAGAGGAAAACCCGGCTACATTCCAGGTTAAGATTCGTAAATCATTTTTGTCTTTTTGTAAATTAAATTCCCTATTTCCTACACCAAATAAATTGGTAAGATTATAAGCACCGAGAAAAATCACTAATAAAACGGGATACCATTTCTTTTTGAAAAATACAGAATGAAATAATGCAGCCATTAGAGCAGCGGCAAATAAGTAAGGAAAACCAATGGAAAAAACATTGGAAAATAAAAAAATACGCGTTGGTAAAAAAGCAGAAGCACAGGATAGTATATATGC
>JAEWWO010000133.1 GCA_023396345.1 Bacteroidota bacterium | reverse complement strand
ATTTCAGGTGTACAATACGTACAACCCGGAATATTGTTGTAATCAATTCCCTCGGGCTCGTGTTCAGATTTTTTATTGGTAAATGCAATATGTTCAGCCGCATTAATACCTTCTTTAGAAGCTTTATGCGCCAAAGCCTGATTAGGCGTACAGTCTCCGATGGCATATACTCCCGCAACACTTGTCTGCTGGAATTTATCTACTGTAATTCTGCCTTTATCAGTTTTAATGCCTAAGGCTTCCAGTCCGAGATTTTCCACATTAGCCTGAATGCCCACTGCGCTCAACACCAATTCAGCTTCTACAGTTTTTGTAGAACCGTCTTTCATTTTAATATGAGAAACTGTTTTATCTCCCTGAACCTCTACTTTTTCAACATTCGCTCCTGTAAGTACTTCTATGCCTTGTTTTTTAAAGTTCTTTTCCAGTTCTTTAGAAACGTCAGCATCTTCCACAGGAACAATTCTGTCCAAATATTCCACTAAGGTAACTTTAGTACCCACGCTGTTATAGAAATAGGCAAACTCTGTACCTATGGCACCGGATCCAACCACAACCATTGATGCTGGTTGCTTAGGTAAAACCAATGCCTCTCTGTAACCGATAATTTTTTTGCCATCCTGCGGAAGGTTAGGTAATACGCGGCTTCTGGCACCGGTAGCAATCACAATATTTTTAGCATCAATAGTTTGTTTCTTGCCATCTTTGTCTGTAACTTCTATCTGAGTTTTAGATTTAAGAACAGCAGTCCCCATAATCACATCAATCTTATTTTTCTTCATCAAAAACTGCACACCTTTACTCATTTTATCTGCAACACCACGACTGCGTTTTACAATTGCTTCAAAGTCTGCTTCAATGTTTTCGGCTTTTAAACCATATGCATCAGCATGTTTAAAATAATCATTTACCTGTGCGCTTTTCAGTAAAGCTTTGGTAGGAATACAGCCCCAGTTGAGACAGATGCCGCCAAGGCTTTCCTTTTCGATGATTGCAACTTTTAATCCTAATTGAGCAGAACGGATAGCAGCCGGATAACCACCGGGACCACTTCCTATAACTATTACATCGTATGCCATTTTATTGTATTTATTTTTTATATGAATGAATTGCGAAATTACAGAATTTTACCGAAGCTATCTATAATAATTGTCTAAAAATTACGGGTTAAAAAAATTGGAATGATAATTGTTTAAGTTGATAACATATAAAACAATTTATTAAATTTAATCACTTACCGGTGACTCCGGAAAATAAAAAAATCAAAAAACATGAAAAAACTATTGTTACTATTAATCGCAGCAGTTTCTTTAACTGCTATGTCTTGTAAAACTTCTCAGGTACAGCAGGAAAGAGATCTGGCTGATATTATTGCTACATTAAGAGCGAATATTCCGGGTATAAATATTGATATGCTCGACAGAAAAGTAAAAGTTATGCTTGATGAAGGCGTGTATTTTCAGGTAGGTTCAGCAGAACTGAATCAGGGTTCGCTTGATAAGCTGAATCAAATGGCTACAGTTTTAAATAAATACAACAGAACAAATATTGATTTGAACGGTTACACTGATAATACCGGAACTAGACAAATCAACGAAAAACTTTCTTTTGACAGAGCTGTAAGTGTAAAAAAATATTTGCAGCAGCAAAATGTAAAAGGCGACAGAATCAGAACCATCGGTTACGCCGATGCAAATCCTGTAGCTACCAATGAAACAGAGGAAGGAAGGCAATTGAACAGAAGAGTTGAGTTTATTATATACTATCCGTAAGACAACAACTAAACACTAATCAATAAACACATGCGCACAAAGATTTCTTTGTGCGTTTTCTTTTATATTTTTGACGTAAAATATTACACTATGTATTCGGAAGAGCAGATACTTCAGTTTGCAAAAGATTCGCAACAGTATTTAAAAAATGATTTTGAAATTGACATTGAAAATGTAGAAGAACTAAGAAATGTTTTGCGTTTTCACGAATACAGATATTACGTATTGAACAATCCTTTGCTTGCCGATACAGAGTATGATATTATTTACAAAAAGCTGGAAGCTTTTGAAACACTGCATCCTGAGCTGATTACAACGGATTCTCCTACACAACGTGTTGGTGCTGATCTTACAAAAGAATTTGCATCAATTGCGCATCTTGTTCCCATGCTTTCTCTTGAAAATTCTTATAATCAGAATGATCTGCGCGACTGGGACAAACGTGTAAAGTCCGGATCTAAAACTGATGCAGTAGAATATAGTGTTGAGCCCAAGTTTGATGGAGCCGGCATTTCTCTTATTTATGAAAACGATCGTCTGGTGCGTGGCGTTACGCGTGGTGACGGTACAGTTGGTGAGGATATTACAGTCAACATTAAACAAATTCGTTCCATCCCTTTATACGCTCCTTTTTCAAAATACGGAATTGCTCAAATAGAAATAAGAGGTGAAGTAATGATGTCGAAAAAATCATTTGAGCAATTCAATGAAAAACAAACTGCTCAGGGCGGAACTATTTTGGCTAATCCGCGCAATGCTGCCAGCGGAAGTTTACGCATGAAAAATCCGAAAGCTGTAGCAGAAAGAGGGTTGGATGCATTTCTCTATAACATAAGCTATTACACACTTTCAGGAGAAAAGAGTGAACTGCTGAATACACATGAAGGATGCCTGCAATTACTTTGGGAATGTGGTTTGCGTTCTCCTCAGCAGGAACAGCATGTATATCAGAATATTGAAGAAGTGATTGCACACGTCACAGATTACGAAACCTTGAGAGATACATTGCCTTATGAAATTGACGGAATGGTGGTAAAAGTAAATAACGCAGCTGTGCAGGATAAGCTGGGAATGACATCGCATCATCCCAGATGGGCAATTGCATATAAATTTAAGGCACGTCAGGCTACAAGTGTGCTGCGCAGTGTAGAGTTTCAGGTAGGCAGAACCGGTACTATTACGCCCGTTGCTAAAATTGATCCTGTTTTTATAGGTGGTGTTACGGTAAGCTCTGTGTCTTTATTTAATGAAGATGTGATTAAGGAAAAAGATTTGCGATTAGGTGATACCGTGTTGGTAGAACGTGCGGGAGATGTGATTCCGTACATTGTAAAAGCTTTAACCGAATTGAGAAAAGGCGAAGAGCAGAATATAATATTTCCTCTAAGCTGTCCGGTATGTGGTACGGAGCTGCATAAACCGGAAGGAGAAGCAGCCTGGCGATGTATCAATCCCGGTTGCGAGGCACAGGTGGTGGAAAGAATGATTCATTTTGCGAGCAAAGATGCCATGGATATCAGAAGTCTGGGCGAAGCAAACATCAGAAAATTTTATGCATTGCAATTGCTTTCTTCCTTGCCGGATATTTATACATTGGACTTCAACAAAATCAGTACGCTGGAAGGTTTTGGCAAACGTTCGGTTGATAATCTGCGAAATGCTGTAGAGAAAAGTAAAGAGCAACCTTTGCACAGATTAATATTTGCTTTGGGAATAAGATATGTAGGTGAAAATACAGCGAAAGTACTGGCTGCTAATATTCAAAATCTGTGGGATTTAAAACATAAAACACAGGAAGACTTACAGCAGTTGGAAGATATTGGTCCTAAGGTGGCAGCGGCTATTGTTGAATTTTTTGAAACACCGCAAATTATTGAAATGCTGCAAAAGCTTGAGCAGCTTGGATTACAGTTTGCAAAAAAACAAACAGAACGTCAGGAAGGTGAAACACCTTTGCAAGGGTTGACATTTTTATTTACGGGCACATTAACGCAAATGAAAAGAAGTGAGGCAGAAGAAAAAGTAGAATCTCTTGGTGGAAAAATTTTAAGTGGCGTATCTTCAAAACTTTCGTATCTGGTAGCAGGTGCAGATGCCGGAAGTAAGCTTGAGAAAGCCAAAAAATTAAACTCGGTTAATATTATTTCTGAACAGGATTTTTTAAAAATGATTACAGTATAGAATGAATCAACATACAGGAAAATTAATAATCATAGCCGGATTTGTAATTGTTGTAATCGGTATTATCATTTACTTTGCCGGAGATAAACTCAATTTTTTCGGAAGACTTCCGGGAGATATAAAAGTTGAGAAGGAAAATTTTAAATTTTATTTTCCCGTTACAACAATGATTTTACTTAGTATTGTTTTGTCGTTGGTATTATGGATTATACGTAAGTTCTTTTAGTGCGTATTTCTCAACCTTAATCTCAACCTCAATCTTTACCTCAATCTCAACCTACAAATATCCTCCGTATAGCAAATGATTATACACAGCCAGTCCCAGAGCAGCCAATGCAATTAGCAAAGCAATTACGGCTATCCATTTGCCCCCATTGCCTGTTCGTACAGTTTTTTCTTTAATGGTTACTGTCGGTTCTGAAGGTGTTACATTTTCAGTTGTTGTATAGTTGTTCGTTTGTGCTGCGACAAAACCACCCTGATTTAAAAAGCTTTTAATTTCTTCCTCACTGTTGGGTCGCAGGCTGATAACATATTTATTTTTGCCCATACTTTCTTTCAAAATTACCAGTCCGTTTTTTTCTCTGTTGATGAGAGCTATCTGGTCAATTAATTTTTCTTCTGGTATATCAAGATTGCGTGCCACTTCACCACTTAAGTTTGGCTGATAATATTTTTCGAGCAGATAACTCAAAATTTCATTTTTTATATCCATGAATTAAACAGTTTACTTGTAAATATTCTATCAAAAATATATCCAAAACCTAAAATTACAAATAGGATACTTCACAAATTTGTATATTTACAGAATATATATCACTTATTTAAGCAATATAAATAATAAATCATTTACATCATATAATATAAAAGCACTACGAATGAAATATTTGTTTCCACTCTGTTTATTTTTATTTACTCTGTCCTGCGAATCAGTTTCTTCCGATTCTGATGAAAGAGATACTACCAAGACTGCACTGGACGTAACTAAATACATTGATCCTTTGATTGGTTCTGATTATCATGGTCATGTTTTTGTAGGAGCTAGCTTACCCTGGGGCGC
>JAEWWO010000106.1 GCA_023396345.1 Bacteroidota bacterium | reverse complement strand
GTGTGGTTGTTGAAATGAGAGGATACAGAGCCTGGCATGATGGTTGTAACTTTTACATCATATTTTCTTAGGTCAAGCATAGCAGCTTGCGTAAAACCTACAACACCGAATTTACTTGCATTGTAGCCTGCTCCTCCTTCAAAAAAGTTTGTGCCTGCCAGACTTGCAATAGTGATATAATAGCCTTTAGATTTTTTTAATTCTTCCACACTTGCTTTTAATGTATGAAATATGCCGCTCAGATTAGTGTCAATCATACTATGCCAGTCTTCATCTTTCAATTCGTCTATCGGAGCAAAAATGCCCACTCCCGCATTGGCTATAACATAATCGAGTCTGCCAAACTTTTTGATTATTTTTTTTACAGCAGCTTTTTCATCATCGTGTGTTGATACATCCGATTCAATAGCTAAGATTTCATCTGCATTATCAGTAACGCTTTTAGCTGCTTTCTTTACGTCTTTAAGTGTTCTGCCGCTTATAGCAACATATATTCCGGCTTCATGTAATTTCTTAGCAATGCCTAATCCTATTCCTTTGGAACCTCCTGTAATATAGGCTACTTTTTTTTCTGACTTTTTCATTTTATGTGTTTTAATTGTGTGATAAAGTTAGGTAAAAGGAATTGTACTTTTAGTTGTATCTGTTTTTGCTTTTGTTAATTTTAGTAAGGTATATTGATGTCAACATCATTATCATATTTTAAAACAAAAAAAATCAACAGAAATAATTCTGTTGATTTTATATAATGAATGATGAATGTTTTTTTAAATAAACAGCAATATCAGCAATTGTGCCATCAATATCCTCATCAATGTTGTGAAAGGATATACTGCTGCATAGGTAAGTGCCGGACTGTCGGAATTAGTAACCTGATGCGCGAAAGCCAATGCGGGCGGGTCAGTAGAAGCTCCGGCTAATATTCCACACATTTCAAGATAATCCAGTTTGTAAATAAATCTGCCTAATAATGCACCAACCAGCAAAGGTATTAATGTAATGGCAACACCCATCAACAACCATGTGAGTCCATCGCCGTTTGTAAGCGTATCAAAGAATCCCTGTCCTGCACCTAAACCCACACTGGCAAGGAACAGTACAATACCAATTTCTCTTACCATGAGATTTGCACTTTGCGAAACATAGTGCGTAACAGAGAACTTACCACCAAAGCGACTGATAAGAATGGCTACAATCAACGGACCTCCTGCCAATCCTAATTTAACCGGAACAGGTGCACCCGGAATACTGAAAGGTATGCTTCCTACCAAAACACCAAGCATGATGCCCAGGAACAATTCGGCAACGTGAGGTGTTCTAAGGCTTTTCTTGTTACCGAAATCTTTAGCGAGCGCATCAATATTATGTTCTTCACCGATTACGGTAATGGTATCACCAAACTGAAGTTTTGTATTGGCATTAGGAATAAATTCAATACCCGCTCTGTAAACTCTTGAAATAGTTACATTATATTTAGAAATGATATGAAGATTTCCTAAGGTTTTTGTATAAGCTTTAGCTTGTGAAACATTTACCCTGCGCGATACTACGTGGCGTGAATTATGCTCTTCGCCCATCATCTCAAAATTACTTTCAGGACCTACAAGGTTTTTTACTTTCTCCATATCAGACGGACTGGCAATTACAAGAATGATATCGTCTTCCTTCATAATCATTTCTTTTTTTGCCGGAAGTATTTCCCTGCCGTCAAAAATTCTGGAAACTATAAAGCTGAAGTTCAATGTATCCCACAACACACCCAGTTCTTTGTTATATAGATTTGGATTTTTTATCTGAATAGCTGTACGTTTAAAAGAAGAAGTCGTGGCAGCTTTTTTCCAGGTATTCAGTCTTGCTTCGGCATCAATATTTACTTTGAAAATTGATTTAAAAGCAATCATTACCAGTATAATTCCTATAACACCAAACGGATAAGCAATGGCGTAGCCGGTAGAAAGATTTTTAACCAGATCAGGATTAACTTCTGCTAAGGTTTGTTGCGCAGCACCCAAACCCGGTGTATTGGTAACAGCACCACTCATGATACCTACCAGATTATCCATAGTTGTGCCGGTGGTGTAGTGTAAGGTAATTACAACAACTGCTGCCATAAGAATAATTACAAGAGCAATCAAATTTAGCTTAAGACCCTCTTTCTTAAAGGAGGCGAAAAATCCCGGACCTACCTGAAGACCAATTGTGTAGACAAATAGTATCAATCCGAACTCCTTTACAAAATGCTGCACTTCCGGATTCACTACAAAACCAAAGTGCGACAAAATGATACCTACAAATAAAACGAACGTGATACCCAGTGAGATGCCAAAAATTTTAATTTTTCCAAGCATTACACCCAAAGCGATAGTAATGGCGTAAATTATAACGGTGTAAGCGACTGACTCGTGATTGCTGAATAAATCAATTATCCAATTCATGACTGTGGTTTAATTATTTGGTTGCAAAGGTACTCTGTAAAAAACTAACAAAAAATGATATTTATCTTGTTTTGCAATAACATACGTTTGTGATTTGAGATGTGTGACTTTTGATTTATGATGTTTGATGTATGATTTGTGATTTACAATTTATGATTTTTTAATCTTCCCACTTCCTTCTCAACCTCAACCTTAATCTTAATACTCACTACTTTAATAATATTTCTCAATAACTCCCAAACCGAAAAGTGCAAAATCGTATTTCGCCGGATCGTTGGGGTCCAGTGCCTTTAGTTTATCGGTCAGTTCAAGACAAGCGTTGAAATCTGTCTGTTTACGGTGCAGCAAACCTAATTTTTTTGCAACTCTGGCTACGTGTAAATCTATCGGAATTAATAATTGTGATGGTTTTATTTCAGACCAGATGCCAAAATCAACACCGCAGTTGTCTTTTCTTACCATCCAGCGCAAATACATATTGAGTCTTTTGCAGGTAGAATTATTAAAGGGAGTAGAAATGTGCTTTCTGGTTCTTTGCGGTGCATCGGGTAAGCTGAAAAAATATTCATGAAAACAACTTAAACCCTGTTGTACGGTATATGTTTTTTTAGCGATAGTTGTAGGAATAAATGCATTTTCCAGAGAAGAATTATTGGAATAATGAAATTTTAAAAATTCAATGAAGTACAATAAATCCGTGGTGTTGAAAGTTCGATGCTTAAAATCGAGCAGCGTTTTTAAATCATTTTCTGTATGATGCAGTACAAAATCATGCGGAGCCTTATGCATTAACTGCATAAGTTCTTTAGACTTGTTGATGATAATGGTTCTGTTTCCCCAGGCAAAAACTGCCGCAAATAGTCCTGCAATTTCTATATCCTGCTTTTTAGTGTACATATGCGGAATGCAGATGGGATCGCTGTCAATGAAGGAAGGCTGATTGTATTGCTTTACTTTATTATCAAGAAAATCATGCAGATTCATTCGTCAAAAATATCAATTTTAAACGGCTAATTATAAATTGTTGTTTACATTTGTTTCAAAGTTTTAATTCGCTAAATGGGGGAGATACGCAAACAAAGTTTTTACTCAAGCATATTCACATATCTGGGCTTCGGCATTGGAGCATTGAATACTTTAGTATTGCTGACTCCTAAGTTTGGTTTTTTTACACTCGAGCAGGTGGGGCTTACAAGAATTATCATCGACTTTGGAGCTTTATTTTCGATGTTGGCGGTGATGGGTTGTCTGACAACGTTTATGAAATTCTTTCCTTATCATCAATCTTCCTTAAAACCTAAGGATAACGATTTGCCTTTTATTACGATAACAATCTGTGTGATCGGAAGTGTAGTTTTAGTGGCCGGACTACTACTTTTCGAAGATTTTTTTGCCCGCAAGTTCGGCAGAAATTCGGCACTATTTATATCGCATTTCAAACTGGTCATACCTTTCACTCTTTCTGTTATTGTTTTTAATCTGTTTGAAACATTTGCCTGGTCAATTCAAAAAACTATCGCTTCAAACTTTGGAAAAGAAGTAGTAGTAAGATTTTCAACGTTGCTGATTATTATTCTCTACTATACCAAACTCATTGATATAGACACGTTTTTTATTCTCTTTTCTTTGATTTATGTACCTGCATTTTTATATGTAGGTTATGTGGTATATAAAGAAAATACAATTAAGATATGCACAAAGATTAGCGGCGTAACCAAAAAATTAAAGCGACAGATTTTTATTTTTAATGCTTATCATTTTGCCGGAGGATTGTTTTCTCAGTTGCCTAAAACAATAGACGTGCTTATTATCGGAAGTGTGCTGGAAGGCGGACTGGGTAAAGCCGGTATTTACGCTATTCCCACTTATTTAGTAACGGTTATGGAAGTACCTCAAAGAAGTATGATGGGCATTGGCTCTGCCACTATATCACAAGCCTGGCGGGACAATGATTTGAAAAGAATAGCATCTGTTTACAAAAAAAGTTCCATTAATCTCATAACTCTTGGGTTATTATTGTTTGGTCTTTTGTATCCGAATATTGATAACCTTATCCGTTTTTTAGGAGAAGAATATGCTCCTATAAAAGAGGTGTTTTTAATATTAGGCATTGCTAAACTAATAGATTTAATGATGGGACTGAACACACTGATTATGGGCTTTTCCGATAAATGGAAAATTGACTTTTATACCAATGTCCTGTTTATTTTAATATCCGTAATTTTTACTTACACTTTGAGTGTTAGATTCGATTTAATCGGGACTGCCATTGGAAGTGCGCTTACCATGATTGGCTATAATTGTATGCGCTTATTCTATATATGGAAATTATTCGGACTTCAGCCATTCAGCAAAAAAAGTTTAATTGTTTTAGTAATAGGAGCAATCACTGTTACAGTCACACTTTTATTACCTTATCTGGGAAATTATTTTGTTGATGCAGCAGTCAGAGCAAGTTTATTTTTACTTCTTTTTGTACCTCCTGTAATATTTTTAAAAATCTCACCCGATATTAATGATATGTATAAAAAGGCTTTGAAAATAATAGTGAGAAAAAATAATTAATATGTAATTTGCAATCTTTAATTACAACAATATGAATATAAAAGTACGCCTGACTATAATGAGCTTTTTCCAGCTTTTTGTTTGGGGAGCCTGGTTAATTACAATTGCAAATTATTGGTTTGGTACAAAACAATGGAACTCCACTCAATTCGGTTTGGTTTTTAGTACTATGGGCATTGCTTCCATTATTATGCCTACACTCATTGGTATCATTGCAGACAGATGGATGAATGCCGAAAAGTTGTTTGGTATTTTGCATATCCTTTATGGTGCAACTTTATTTTGCTTACCAATGGTTACCACTCCTGAAATGTTTTTTTATGTTATGCTTATTGCCATGTGTTTTTATATGCCAACTATAGCATTACATAATTCAATTGCTTATACGGTATTAAAAAACAATAATTATGATATTGTAAAAGATTTTCCTCCAATAAGAGTGTGGGGTACTGTAGGGTTTATAGCAGCTATGTGGCTGGTTAACCTTACGGGAAATAAAGCTTCCGTTAATCAGTTTTATATAGCCGGAGTTGCAGCCGTTGCTTTAGGTATATACGGATTTTCACTTCCTAAATGTCCGCCACAAAATCTTATTGCTAAAAATGCCACATGGACAGAAATGTTAGGATTAAATGCTTTCAAGCTTTTCAAGAATTACAAGATGGCATTGTTTTTTATTTTCTCTATGTTTTTAGGTGCCGCATTGCAATTAACCAATGCTTATGGAGACGTTTTTTTAGATGAGTTTAAAAACTTTCCTAAATATGCCGATAGTTTTGTGGTTAAATATTCTACCATAATAATGTCTATTTCTCAGGTGTCTGAAACATTATTCATATTGGCTATTCCTTTCTTTTTAAAACGATTTGGTATTAAACAGGTAATGTTGATAAGCATGTTTGCATGGGTATTAAGATTTGGATTATTTGCTTACGGCGATCCGCATGGCGGTTTGTGGATGATTATTTTATCATGTATTGTCTATGGCATGGCGTTCGATTTCTTTAATATTTCGGGCTCTCTTTTTGTTGAAACCAGTACATCTCCTAAAATCCGCTCATCTGCACAGGGATTGTTTATGATGATGACAAACGGCTTCGGTGCTGTTTTAGGCAGTTATACTTCAGGATGGCTCATTGATAAATATTTTACAAAATCTTTTAATAATGTGTCCGACTTAGCTGCTTATTTAGACACTGTGCCTGATAATAATATTTTATTAAAAATGATTGGCGATAATGAAATTTCTGTATCTGCAGATGGCATACTTAGTAAAACTATTTTTATGAAAGAATGGTCTGATATATGGCTGTCATTTGCTGTGTATGCGCTGATTGTAGCTTTGCTGTTTGCTTTGCTTTTTAAACACAGACACAATCCGAATGAAACGGCACAAATAAATCATTAAACTAAAAAAATATTTATTATGGAAATTATTCAAAAAGATAATCCCGGAATCAATGGCTGGTTCAGAGCTGTGGAAAATGGTGATATTATTGGCACGGTAACATATCAGTGGACAGATGATACAGTACTGGAAATAGATCATACCGAAGTAGATCAGGACAGAGAAGGAGAAGGTATCGGCTCAAAACTGATTGAAGCTGTTGTTGATTTTGCGAGAGAGAAAGATCTGAAAATAAAGCCCGTTTGTAAGTTTGCCAAGGCTATACTGGAAGGTAAAGAAGAGATGAAAGATATTATTGCGCAATAAATTTATCAGGCATATTTCTTTTCATTTACTTCATAGCAATTCCACATTTTTTCAAAAGCTTCTTCTTTTAGTTGCTTGTGATTTTTATTTTCTACAGGGATTTCGGGTAAAATTTCAAGATAAATTCTGTGTGGTTCCAGTGCAAATCTTCCGGAAGGTAAAATTTTTCTGGTATTAAAAATCACAACAGGAATGATAGGCTTCTTAGTATCCGCTGCAAGTCTGAAAGCCCCGTTGTAAAACTCTTTCAGGGGTTTGTCGGTCTTGTTTCTTGTACCTTCAGGGTATACTACCATATCCAGTTTCAGGTTTTCAAGTACTTCCTTCATTGCAGCAAAACTATCTGTTCTGCTGGCAGCATTGTTCCTGTCAACCAATACAGTTCCCTGCGAATATACCCAATTAAATACAGGTATTTTGGCAAGAGATGATTTGGCAATAGATTTATTCGCATTCGGCAGATAAGGCGTAATGGCAAATATGTCAAAAAAACTATTATGATTAGCCACAACAATATAATTTTTACCTTCTTTAAAATGTTCTTCTCCTTTCACTGTTACGGGGCAACCAACACCGCCTAAGAAAAAATTCATCCATATTCTGGATGTTTTATGAAACCATCGGGTAGATGCGGGATCTTTCATCAGAAAGCCCGGAATTAAAAAAATAATTTCAATGATGATGGTAATTAAAAACCAAATGGCTCCCCACACAGCCCATATTGTTGTAAAAATTTTCTTCATTCTGTTAATCAATTTTCCAGTTAATGGGTTCTTTGCCCTGCGATGCAAGCAGCTCGTTTGTTTTGCTGAAATGTTTACATCCGAAAAATCCGTTATACGCACTCAAAGGAGATGGATGAGCGGCAGTTAAAATATGATGTTTTGTTCCGTCAATCAGTATGTGTTTGTTTTGTGCAAACCTGCCCCATAGCAAAAAAACAATACCTTGTTTTTCGTCAGACAATTTTTTTATTACTGCATCGGTGAAATCAGTCCACCCAATTTTAGCGTGACTGTTGGCTTCATGTGCTCTTACAGTTAATGATGCGTTCAACAACAATACACCCTGCTTTGCCCAGCTTGTCAAATCACCTTTTGCGGGTATGGATATGCCGGTATCTTCTTTAATCTCCTTGAAAATATTTTGCAGAGAAGGCGGAAAAGCAATGCCCTGCGGAACGGAAAAGCAAAGTCCATGCGCCTGACCATAATTGTGATAAGGGTCCTGACCAAGTAAAACAACTTTTACTTTATCAAAAGGGGTTTGCTCAAAAGCATTGAAAATAAGGCTTCCCGGAGGAAAGATAGTTTTATTGCTTTGCTTTTCTGTTTTCAGAAACTGAACAATATTTTCAAAATATGGTTTTTCAAATTCTTCTTGTAAAGCCTCTTTCCAGCTTGCTTCAATTTTTACATCCATACAACAAAAATAATCTATATATCTTTTTGAATAAAATTTATAATAAAATCCATCCACCTCAGGAAATCATTTATTAATCCGCGGATTTATTTTACATTTGAACAAATATAATTATTATGGATAAAGATATGTTGCAACACCTGATTACAGAAGCTTTAAAAGAAGATATAGGCTCGGGAGATCACAGTACATTGAGCTGCATACCCGCAGATAAAAAAGGAAAGGCAGTGCTGAAAATAAAGCAGGACGGGGTTTTGGCAGGAGTAGAAGTGGCTCAGGAAATTTTTCGTATGACTGAACCCGATGCTAAATTTGAAATATTTAAGCAGGATGGAGAAGAAATGAAAAATGGCGATACCGCTTTTGAGGTAGAAGCTAAAATGCAGACTATTCTTAGCTGCGAGCGCGTTACGCTGAACTGTATGCAGCGCATGAGCGGCATTGCTACATTAACCAGGCAGTATACAGAAAAGCTTAAAAATTATCATACCAAAGTATTGGATACAAGAAAAACCACGCCCAATTTTCGTTTGCTTGAAAAAGAAGCAGTACGTATAGGTGGCGGCATTAATCATCGGTTTGGTTTGTTTGATATGATTATGCTGAAAGACAACCATATTGACTTCTGCGGAGGGCTGGAGCCGGCTATTAATAAGGCTTTTGACTATGTGCAGCAAAAAAATCTGGATATAAAAATTGAAGTGGAAACAAGAAATCTGGTAGATGTTCAAAAAGTAGTGGAAATTGGTAAAGGAAAAGTTTTTCGAATTATGCTGGATAATTTTTCTCCTGAAAAAATTACAGAAGCTTTAAAACTTATCAATAAAGAATTTGAAACAGAAGCCAGCGGCGGCATTAATCTTGAAACTGTTGAAAGCTATGCTGCTACAGGAGTTGATTTTGTAAGTGTAGGAGGATTAATTCATCAGGCTAAAAGCCTCGACCTTAGTTTAAAAGCTCAATTAGATTAATTATGAAAAAAAATAAAACAAACAGTCCGTTTGTTTACAGTACGGATCCTGATTTTAAACCTTATGAAGATGATGGAGTAATTGAAACACCTTCTCCCGAAAAGCAAAAACTCAGAATTTGGCTCGAAACCAAGCATCGCGGCGGTAAAGCGGCTACGGTGATTACTGATTTTTCAGGTTCAGAAGATGATATGAAGGAGCTGGGCAAACAATTAAAAAATCATTGCGGCACCGGTGGCAGTGTAAAGGATGGTGAAATTATTATACAGGGAGATCAGAGGGATAAAGTGCTGAACTGGTTACTGGCAAAGGGTTACAGACAATCGAAAAAAGCGGGCGGCTGACAACTCTGTAACTTCGTAACAAGATAACTTCATAACAACATAACTTCGTAACAATATAACTTCATAACAACATAACAACATAACTCGTCAACTTGATAACATCATAACTTTAAAACAATATAATTCAATAAATAATGCAGGTAAATAAATATATCGATCACACAATTTTAAAACCAACAACCACTATTGCAGATATAGAAAAATTATGCGAAGAAGCTAAACAATATGGTTTTGCTGCAGTTTGTGTACCTCCTCCATTTATCAAAAAATCAAAAGAATTGCTGGATGGCAGTGATGTGAAAGTAGCAACTGTTATTGGATTTCCTTTTGGCTATTCTGCTGTAGAAGCTAAGCTGGCAGAGACTTTACTGGCTATAGTAGATGGTGTTGATGAACTGGATATTGTTATTAATTTAATAACATTAAAAAATAACGACTGGCTGTATCTTGCCAATGAAATCAATCATTTGTTTCCCGTTATAAAAGAGAAAGGAAAAACTATTAAAATAATTATTGAGAGCGGTGTACTTACTGACGACGAAATTATTAAATGCTGCGATCTTTATGGTGCAGCAGGAATTGATTATCTTAAAACTTCTACTGGTTATGCAGAAAAAGGAGCATCTGTACATGCTGTAAAACTGTTCAGGAAACATCTGCCGGAAGCCGTACAAATAAAGGCTTCGGGTGGAATAAGAGATTATCAGTTTGCGAAGGAACTGATTGATGCCGGTGCAACAAGACTGGGTTGCAGTGCGGGTGTGGCAATTGTAAACGGACAAACTTCTTCTGCTGATTATTAATTTGTAAAACATTTCTGCAAAATCATTATGCTTTCAAAACAACGTATACAAGAGCTTGCAAGCGGTTACAAACAAGAGTTAACCGATATACGAAGACATCTGCATGCACATCCCGAACTTAGCTATCAGGAGTTTGAGACATCTACTTTTATTCAAAAAAAATTATCTGAACTCCATATTCCTTTTCAGGTGCTGGCACAGACGGGCGTTGTAGGAATTATAAAAGGTAAAAATCCTGAAAGCAGAGTAGTAGCTTTGCGCGGAGATATAGATGCTCTGCCGATTACAGAAGAAAATGAAGTAGAATATAAATCAAAAAATGCAGGGGTAATGCATGCCTGTGGTCATGATGTGCATACCACCTGTTTATTGGGTGCTGCAAAAATTTTGAATGATACTAAGGAAGAGTGGGAGGGAACCATTAAACTGATTTTTCAGTTAGGAGAAGAGCGCAATCCGGGCGGCGCAAGTTTGATGATTAAGGAAGGTGTGTTGCAAAATCCTGCAACTAAGGCTATACTGGCATTGCATGTAAACCCTTTGCTCGAGGTAGGGAAATTCAGTTTCAGGGAAGGAAGGGCAATGGCAAGTGCTGATGAAATTTTCTTTGATATAAAAGGTAAAGGCGGACATGCTGCCGCACCTCATACCACGCAGGATACTATTTTAATAGCATCTCAATTGATTGTGAGCCTGCAACAGATTATCAGCAGAAACTGTAATCCTTTTTCTCCGTCGGTTTTGTCTATCTGTTCTTTTCAGGGTGGACATACTACCAATGTAATTCCTTCGGAAGTGAAGCTGAAAGGCACTTTCAGAGCAATGGATGAAGAGTGGCGTTTTAAGGCACATGATATTATCCGCAAACATGCAACGGGATTGGTTGAGTCTCTTGGTGCGGAAGTGAAAGTACATATTGACGTAGGTTATCCATGCGTAGATAATGATGCAGCTCTTACGCAACAAGCAGTAAAATTAGCTAAAGAGTTGATGGGTGAAGAGAATATTGAAGAAACGGAAATGCGCATGGGTGCTGAAGATTTCGGCTTTTATACGCAGGAAATTCCGGGATGCTTTTTTAGATTAGGCACCAGAAATGAACAGCAAAACATCATACACAATGTGCATACTCCAAAATTTGATATTGATGAAAATGCTTTAGAATTAGGCGCTGCCATGATGGCCTGGCTGGGAATGCACATAAGATTGTAAAAATCAATTCAAATAAATTGTTGGGTGTTATTTCAATAATAATTAACTTTATTAATAATTCACTGAAAAACAGCCTTATATGAGTGTCTTTAAAAAGTTGTTCAGCAGAAGTAATTCTGATGATAAAAATCCTTTTTATGTAAGAGCAACCATGGTTATGCTTGGTTTGTTTTTATTCTTTTACATACTATTGATTCTAAGAGGAATTATAGTTCCTTTATTATTTGCTGCTTTGCTAGGCGTGCTTTTAAATCCGTTGGTAAACTGGATGATGCGCAAAGGTGTTCATAAGATTGTGGCTATTGTTTTAGCTTTGCTTATTGCGGTAGGTTTACTTTCTGCCATCATTACCTTTATTATTTCGCAGGTTGGACAGTTTGTAGAAATGGCTCCTGAATTTAGTAAACGTGCTGATGAACTGATTGATGCTACTCACAGATGGATAAGACGAACCTTTAATATACCTATCTTTCAGCAAAAAGAATTTATAGATTCTTTAATGGAAAGCAGTAAAAATTATGCAGGCAAAGCTATAGGAGGTGTTTTGTCATTTATTGCTTCGGCTGTATTAATTCCTATTTATATTTTTCTCTTGCTATATTACAAACCATTATTCTTAAATTTCTTTTATGAAGTTTTCGATAATGAAAATGAGCATAAAGTAGCAGATGTATTAAGTGAAACAAAAGGTGCTATTCAGGGTTATATTGTTGGCTTGTTAATAGAAACAGCTATTATTGCTGCACTTAATTCTGCTGCGCTTTTAATTCTGGGCGTTAAGTACGCAGTTTTATTAGGAATAATAGGAGCTGTGTTTAATTTAATACCTTACATTGGCGGTTTAATTGCTATTGCTCTGCCTTTATTAATGTCAATAGTTACAAATGAAGGCGGCTTTACAACGCCCTTGTTGATTATTGTATCTTACAGTGTTATTCAGTTTTTTGATAATAATATTCTGGTGCCTCGTATTGTATCTTTTCAGGTTGATGTGAATGCATTTGTAACCATTGTAATTGTTTTGCTGGGCGGCGCCATCTGGGGCGTTTCCGGTATGTTCTTGGCAGTGCCATTTATAGCCGTTTGTAAAATCATTTTCGACAGAGTTCCTGAATTACAACCCTGGGGTAAAGTGTTGGGAGTTACTATCGGAGAGCCACCTCCGCCACGCGAAGTTGTATCGGAGATGGATGAAGAAGCGATGGATTAAATTTCTTTGATGTAATTGAGCAGGTATTTGATTACATTTTCTCTTTTCTTTGA
>JAEWWO010000054.1 GCA_023396345.1 Bacteroidota bacterium | reverse complement strand
CAATCTTATTCACGGCAATTGTATCTCCCGATTTTCCATGCAGATAACAACCCATAATTGCAGATTCTACAGGTGTATATCCCTGTGCCAAAAAGGATACAATTATTCCTGTAAGTACATCGCCCATTCCACCCTGCGCCATGGCAGCGTTTCCTGTAGTATTGATGTATACTTGCTTATCGGGTGTGCAAATGAATGTATATTGACTTTTAAGAAGAATAATAATTTGTTTTTCCGATGTTTGTTGCCTTGCGGTTTGCAGCCTGCTCCACCAGTTTTCATGCTCTCCAAACATACGGTCGAATTCTTTCATATGGGGAGTAAGAATAGTGTTGACAGGCAATTGTGCCATTATCTCTTTGTTTTTAGCTAGAATATTCAGCGCATCGGCATCTATCACCAATGGTTTGACTGATTGTAAAAGATGAGCAAGCATTTGCTTTGCTTCATCACTTTCTCCCAAACCGCTACCAACAGCTATTGCAGAATATTTAGCAAGATAATCATGGGATGTAATTTTTTCTCTTGCAACATACATTGCTTCGGGAACAGAACTGTTTAAAGCTGTTAACCCATCAGCCGGAATACCTACACTTGTTAAACCTGCACCTGCATATAAACAACCCATACTGTTCAACAGCGCCGCTCCCATTGTTTCCTTGTTTCCTGCTACAATCAATGCGTGTCCAAAAGTGCCTTTGTGACTAAATCTTTCTCTGGGCTTTATTATTTTTTTTATATCCTTCAGTTCTGTTTGATGATAATCTGTATGCAAAGACTGAATATATTCTTCTATTAAACCTATGTCAACAGTTTCATACAAACGAGTAGCAGCAATACTTTCAGGAAAAAAGAAATTAAGTTTGGGTCGTTGAAAGGAAATTGTTTTGTAAGCTTTTATGCCATTGTATTCAGGCAAGAACGCTCCTTCTGCAAACATACCAGTAGGAATATCGACCGAATAAATTATTTTATTTGAATGATTAATTTTTTGTACAAGTTTTTCATATTCTTCTGCAAGAGGTTTGTTTAAGCCGGAACCCAGAATAGCATCAATAATAATATCCGCCTCTATATTATTAATTTCGTCTGCTGTATTTAGTTCAATTGGTTTCATACCGGTCGTACGCAATGCTTCCTGATTTTTTACAAAATCTTCTGTAAATGCCGATGCTGAAAAATTAATTTTATAAACTTTTATTTTAAGATAATCCTGATTGTATAACAGTCTTGCTATGGCAAAACCATCACCTCCATTGTTACCATTCCCGCAAAAAATAATAATATGTTTTTCTGTATCCGGATTATCCTTCATAAAACATTTTACAAACGCAGCAGAAGCTTTCTCCATCAAATCATAAGAAGAGATGGACAGATGTTTTATGGTGTATTCATCTGCTGATTTCATTTGCTTAGACGTAATGATATTGCGCATTGTAGATAGTTTGATGAAAAAAGCTTTGAAACCTATAGCTTCAAAGCTTTATAAAAAATAATTTAGCGTATTTTATAATTCCCAAACCAATGCACTTGCTCCTAAGATAGCAGCATCGGCTTCTTTTAATTCACTTGGAATAATAGCCACTTTATCTCTGAAGATGGGAAGTAAATTCTCTTCCATAGAAGCCTTGGTTGGCTTAAAGATTAAATCTCCTGCTTTTGTCAAACCACCAAATAATACAATAGTTTGTGGCGAAGAGAACATTACAAAATTGGCTAATGCCATACCTAAAATCTTTCCTGTAAAGTTATATACATCTATAGCCAGTTCATCGCCCTGAATAGCACAATCATACACCAGACGGCTGTCTATTTCATTAGCTTCGTAATTTCTTAAAATACTTTCTCTTTCAGGATTTTGCTCAAGCAACTCTAATGCTGTCACTCTAACACCAGTTGCAGACGCATATGCTTCCAGAGAGCCTGCGAAGCCTGTAGACCAGTGCATTCTGCCTCCGGGGATAATAATATTGTGACCCAATTCTCCTGCAAAACCATCATGACCATATACAACCTGTCCGTTGACAACTATACCACTTCCTACTCCCGTACCCAGAGTAATCATAATAAACTCTTTCATACCTCTTGCCGCACCGTAGGTCATTTCTCCAACAGCGGCAGCATTGGCATCATTGGTTAATTTGGCAGCGATACCGAATTTTTCCTGAACCATTTTTACCAGTTCAATACGACCTTTCCATTGCAGGTTAGGCGCATAATCAATAGTGCCTGTATAGTAGTTTCCGTTAGGTGCACCTATACCGATACCTTTTATTTTTGAAGGGCCGCCAGCCTCGTCAATAGTAGGTTTCAGGGTTGTGTACAATTCGTCGAGATATTCATTAATGTCGTCATGTTTTTTGGTAGAAATAGCTCCACGGTAAGTAATGTGACCTCTTCTGTCAACTAAACCAAAAACCGTATTGGTACCTCCAATATCAATACCTATAGCATATTGCTGCTGTTGAGTTGTGCCTTCCATTATATATTATTTTTTTGTTTAAAAACTCTAAGTTAAGAAATTTTGTGTGATGAAATACATGTTTTTTATCATAACAAAAATCTAAAATAAATACTGATACACTTCTTCCACTTTACCTAATGCCACTACTTCGATTTTATGCTGCCTGCCTGCGCCTTTTTTATTGAATTTAGAAACTACAATTCTTTCGAAACCGAGCTTTTCAGCTTCTGCTATTCTTTGTTCTATTCTGTTCACGGCTCTTATCTCACCATTTAATCCCACTTCTCCGGCAAAACAAATATGCTGCGGCAAAGGCACATCTTCGTATGAAGATAACAATGCGCATATAATTGACAAATCAATAGACGGGTCTTCTACTTTTAATCCACCTGCAATATTTACAAAAACATCTTTCATTCCAAATAAAAAGCCTCCACGTTTTTCCAGCACTGCAAGCAGTAATTGTAATCTTCGCAAATCCAGACCGGTAGCCGTTCTTTGTGGTGTACCATAGACGCTTTGCGTAACAAGTGCCTGCGTTTCTATCAGCAGAGGACGCATACCTTCCATGCTCGCTGCAATCGCACTGCCGCTGAGTTCATGCTCTTTTTGCGCAATCAATAATTCAGAAGGATTATGTACACTGCGCATACCTTCGCCCGTCATTTCATAAATACCCAATTCAGAAGTACTGCCGAATCTGTTTTTCAATGTGCGCAAAATTCTATAGGTATAGTGTCTGTCGCCCTCGAACTGTAACACCGTATCTACCATGTGTTCCAGAATTTTGGGTCCGGCAATATTTCCTTCTTTGGTGATGTGACCAATTAAAAAAACAGGCGTTCCTGTTTCTTTGGCAAAACGCTGAAATTCTCCGGCCGTTTCTCTGATTTGGGAAATCGAACCCGCAGATGCTTCTATAATATCACTTTGTATAGTCTGAATAGAATCTACTACAACTATTTGCGGACGTAACTTTTTTATCTCTTTAAAAATTACCTGAGTTGATGTTTCTGTAAGCAGATAGAAATTATCGTTTTGAATATTCAGCCTGTCAGCACGCATTTTTATTTGTTCAGCACTTTCTTCTCCGCTGATATAGAGTGTTACATAATTCTGTAGCTGCAAACAGCTTTGTAAAAACAAGGTACTTTTACCGATACCCGGCTCTCCGCCTACCAGCACAATACTACCC
>JAEWWO010000360.1 GCA_023396345.1 Bacteroidota bacterium | reverse complement strand
TTTCATAACCGTTTAATTTTTATTAAAATATAACAATAAGACCAGGAATATCTAACAATAAAAGAGCTTATACATAGTAAATATAGATTTTAAACGTTTAAGCAAATTAAAAAGACTTTTCGAAACGACAAAATTTTTTTAACCTTTTTTACTGCTTTCCCTTTCCACAAGCTCTGTAGCTACCTGAATTTTCACAGGACTGCGTGTGTTTCCTGACATAGAATCTAACAACAACCTTACGGATTGCTGCCCTATTTGCTGTAAGTCTTGTTTAATGTAAGTGAGCGGAGAATAAAAGAAGTCAAATACATCACTTTCATCAAAGCTTATTAATCCCAGACTTTCCGGCACTTTTATTTTTCTCTCATTGATAATATGCAGAGATTTTACTGCCAGTGAAATTGTAGCAAACAGGATGCAATCTACCTTCTTTATATCTACAAGCGAATGCACTGCTTTTTCAATACTTCCATTTGTATTATCATATTTTACCAGAGAAAGTTTATCGGTTTTTTTCTTTTTAGATTTTAATCCTTCATTATAAGCATCTACATAACCGTTTATTCTTTGCTTCATATGTTCCAATGAAGAATCATATGCAAGCATACCAATATTGGTGAAGCCATTCTCTATAAAATGTTTGGTAGCTCTGTAAGAAGAATCATAATTATTAATAATTACTGCGTCTGTTTGTATATCCGGAAAATAGCGATCAATAAGGACAAAAGGAATTTCTTTAGTTTTCAGATTTTCTATTTGCTGCTGTGAATTTTCAACGGGCGTAATAATCAATCCATCTACCTGTCTTGTCAAAAAAGCATTGATTAATCCTTCAAACTTTTCCAGCTGCTCATCGCTGCTGCCAAAGATTACCGTATAGCCATGAATTTTTGCTTCATTCTCAACAATGCGTGCAAGGTTAGAGAAAAACGGATTAGAAATGTCTGCAACAATAAGTCCGATTGTTTTTGTTTTACCGAATTTTAAACTTCTGGCTATAAGATTTGGCTGATAATTCATTTCCTTAGCCACCCGCCTTATTTCCGCAGCGATTTCTTTTCCTACTCTTGCTTTTTTTTCTTTATTGTTTAGTACATAAGAAACTAAAGCCGTAGACACGCCTACCTTTTGAGCAATATCTTTTAAAGAAACTGTCTTTTTCATTGTCGTAATTTATAATAGATTAATAGAAGCAAATTATAAATCGTAGTACAATGTTAAGAATAAAATAACAGATTTACTTATTTTTCTTGCCTGAACAATTTTATCCTGTTTTCTAATATTCCGGATTCACTCCCGTATAATTATGCGGTGTTATTTTTTTAAGTTCGGATTTAACCGCAGCAGAAACTTTTAATTTCCCAATAAAATCATGCATATCTTTTTTGGTAATAGAAGCTTTTCCGCGAGTAAGATCTTTTAATGCTTCATAAGGATTTGGATAATTCTCTCTGCGGAGAATTGTTTGTATGGCTTCCGCAACAACAGCCCAGTTACTCTCTAAATCTTCTTTTAACTTTGCTTCGTTCAGCAATAATTTGCCTAAACCTTTTTCAATAGATTTCAGCGCAATCATTGTATGTGCTACAGGAACACCGATATTTCTTAAAACTGTGGAATCAGTAAGATCTCTTTGCAAACGACTGATGGGCAGTTTGTTTGACAAGTGCTCTAATAATGAGTTTGCTATTCCAAGGTTACCTTCAGCATTTTCAAAATCAATTGGATTTACTTTGTGCGGCATGGCAGAAGAACCTACTTCTCCTTTTTTGGTTTTTTGTTTAAAGTATTCCATCGATACATATGTCCAGATATCACGACAGAGGTCAATTAAAATATTATTAATGCGTCTGATAGCATCAAAATAAGCTGCAAAATTATCGTAATGTTCAATCTGTGTGGTAAACTGCATACGCTGCAAACCCAGTCTTTCTTCTACAAATTCATTACCCAGTTTTATCCAGTCTTTTTTAGGAAATGCAATATTGTGTGCATTAAAATTTCCGGTAGCACCACCGAATTTTGCAGCATTGGGAATATACGAAAGCAGCTGAATCTGATTATCAAGCCTTTCCACAAATACCATAATTTCTTTTCCTAAAACTGTGGGAGAAGCAGGCTGGCCGTGGGTTTTAGCCAGCATAGAAATATTTTTCCATTCACGTGCTTTATCTGCTAATTCATTTTGCAGATTGATGAGAGCAGGTAAATATTCATGCTCCATACAATGTTTCCAGCTCAATGGAACGGCTGTATTATTAATATCCTGAGAGGTTAAACCAAAATGCACCCACTCTTTCACTTCCGATGCACCCAATCTGTCAAGTTCTTCTTTTAAAAAATATTCTACGGCTTTTACATCATGATTGGTTACAGCTTCAATATCTTTAATACGTTGTGCATTATCGAAAGAAAAATCTTCTCCCGTTTTTCTTAATCCGTTTTTTACAGCAGCTGATAATTTGAATATTTTTTTATCAGCAAGAAAAATAAAATATTCAATCTCTACCAATACTCTGTATTTGATGAGTGCATATTCTGAGAAGAATTCGTCTAATTGCGCTACCTGTTTTCTGTACCTGCCATCAACCGGTGAAATAGCTGTTAATGTATTCAGTTCCATATAATATTTATTGTGTTTTGAAAGAGGCTACTCTTTTCAATTGGTGATTATTGTTTATTTTTGCGCAAATTTAATTTATTTTGAATAAGATAAGAGTAGGAGCAGTAAGTTATTTAAATACCAAACCTTTACTGTATGGTGTAAAAAGATCGCCGGACTTGCTTTCGCAAATAATTTTGACTGAAGATTATCCCAGAAAAATAGGTAAAATGCTGGTGAATGATGAGATTGATATGGGATTAATTCCTGTGGCATTTATCCCGCAGATTCCTGACTGGCAAATAGTTTCAGACTATTGCATCGGCTCTGTGGGTAAAGTAGAAACCGTTTCACTTTTCAGTGATGTGCATGTGGA
>JAEWWO010000332.1 GCA_023396345.1 Bacteroidota bacterium | reverse complement strand
ATGTCTGACGGATACGGTTTCTTACGCTCATCTGATTATAATTATTTATCTTCTCCCGATGATGTGTATGTTTCTCCATCACAAATTAAATTATTCGGATTAAAAACCGGTGATACCGTTACTGGTACGGTACGCCCTCCAAAAGAAGGAGAAAAATATTTTGCCTTATTAAAAGTTGAAAAAATAAACGGCAAAAGTCCGGAAGAAGTAAGAGACAGAGTACCTTTTGATTACCTTACTCCATTATTTCCTTTCGAGAAATTAAACTTATTCACCTCTCCTTCCAATTACAGCACAAGAATTATGGATTTGTTTACGCCCATTGGTAAAGGCCAGAGAGGACTGATTGTAGCACCTCCCAAAGTGGGTAAAACTGTGTTGCTGAAAGATGTAGCAAACGCCATTGCTAAAAATCATCCGGAGTGTTATTTAATGGTTGTATTGATTGACGAGCGTCCGGAAGAGGTTACTGATATGGAGAGAAGTGTAAACGCCGAAGTAATTGCTTCTACGTTTGATGAACCGGCTGATAAACACGTAAAGGTATCTACCATTGCCTTACAGAAAGCTAAGCGTCTGGTAGAATGCGGACATGATGTGGTAATTTTATTAGACAGCATTACCCGTTTGGCTCGTGCACACAATACAGTTGCTCCTGCTTCAGGAAAAGTACTTTCCGGTGGTGTGGAAGCTAATGCCATGCAAAAACCCAAACAATTTTTTGGTGCTGCCCGTAAAATAGAGCATGGCGGTTCGCTTACCATTTTAGCTACAGCTTTGATAGAAACAGGAAGCAAAATGGATGAAGTGATATTTGAAGAATTTAAAGGTACAGGTAACATGGAACTGTTGCTGGATCGTCGTTTGGCAAACAAACGCATCTACCCTGCTATAGATTTAGTACCGTCATCTACTCGTCGCGACGATTTATTACTTGAAAAAGATGTGCTTTCAAGAATGAACCTTCTGCGTGCATACCTCAGCGATATGAAAGCTGAAGAAGCTATGCCTGACTTACTAAACAGGATGAAACATACCAGAAGCAATGAAGAGTTTTTGATTAGTATGAATGGATAATATCTAACTATCATTTTTAAGAAACCGATTACTCATGTAGTCGGTTTTTTATTTACTCAATTCAACTTATCAAGCAAACTCTCAGGAGGTAAAAAAATATTGTACAACTTTCCGGTAATTTTATCTATATAAATATAGTATGCAAAATTGTCTACTAAGACAAGAGCTGCCCCTCCACCGGTTTTCTTAGCTCTTTGATTAGCTGAATCTGACGCTTCTTTCATCTTCTGATGATTCAGAGATGTGGTTACCAGCCAGTAATTTTCTTTTGAATTAAAATGTGCTTTAAAATCAAGCACTTTGTCTAACAGTTCCGGATTTTTCACTTTAGAAAACAAATATATTTTCCCTAATTTAACTGCTGTTACACTATCTGCTACCGCATCTTTTTTATCCGGTTTTAATAATGTATGCTTCCCTAAAACTCTGTCTATATCTGCAATTGAATCAACAAGAAAAACATTTGAGTTTTGTGCATTGGATGAAAGATATATGCACATAGAAAACAGACAAACAAAGAAATTTTTACTATTCATTTTTCTAAATATTTTCATACAGCTTATTTGATTTTATACAACAAAAAATCATCTCGGAGTTAAAGTATTCCGGCAATTTTCTGCTAATGCAATTTAATCAAAAAATTATTAAAATTATTTATATAATGAAAGCAATTTCTGTGTGTTTATATTGATGAATTTATTTTAAATTTTCGTCATAGCTCGTTTGGGAGCGTTATATTAATAGAAAAATATTACAATAATTCATTAAGCACCATCGGTGCGTTATCATTCAATTAAAATATGTCGCCACTACGTGGCTTGTAGGCTTTGCGTATCTTTATTCTATTAATATTTCGTGCCCTGACGGCACTCTATACAAAATATTTTAAACAACTTCATTGTTAAATTTACATAACTTCACTCATTATGAAATATAAAAATGATATTAAAAAAAATTATTTAAAAGAAAAGAGAGCTTAAAGATAATGAAGAGCCTTTGACAATTGAACAATTAAAAAGTATTCTTTCTGATAAAAATATTAGGAAGTAAATGCAAAATATACCCTAACTAAAAATTAATCATTAATCATTAACAACTAATCATTAATAATTATTCTTTCCATTCTTCATTTTTTGTGCGAAATATTGTTTCTTTGCACAATTAATTTTTTATTCAAAAATGGCGCAAGAATCAATCCCCGCAATTTTACTATTAGAAGACGGTTTAGTATTTCACGGTAAATCTTTCGGTAAAACCGGTACCGCTTCCGGAGAAATTTGTTTCAATACAGGTATGACCGGATATCAGGAAGTATTTACAGACCCCAGTTATTATGGTCAGATACTGATTATGAACAACGTACACATAGGCAACTATGGCGTAAACAGAACAGACGTTGAAAGTGATGCAGTAAAAATTAAAGGATTAATTGCACGCAATCTGGAAGAGAAATTTTCCCGCTATCAGGCTGATGCCGATTTGAACGCTTATCTTACAGAGAATAATGTGGTATCTATTGCAGATATTGACACCAGAGCACTGGTAACGCATATCAGAAACAAAGGAGCCATGAACTGTATTATTTCTACCGAAATTACAGACATAGAAAAATTAAAAGAAGAACTTGCCAAAGTACCGCCAATGGAAGGTTTAGACCTTTCCAAAGAAGTTTCTACCAAAGAAATTTACAACGTAGGTGATGAGAATGCTCCTGTAAAAGTTGCCGCACTGGATTTTGGTATTAAAAGAAATATCATCAATTGTATGGTAGAGCGCGGAGCCTATGTGCGTGTGTTTCCGGGCGATACACCTTTGCAGAAAATTAAAGAAGAATTCAACCCCGACGGATATTTTCTTTCCAACGGTCCCGGCGACCCGGCTGCTATGACCTATGCCATTGATACTGTCAAACAAATTCTGGAAGAGAACAAACCCACTTTTGGTATCTGTCTGGGACACCAATTACTGGCACTGGCTAATGATATTCCTACTTACAAAATGCACCACGGACACAGAGGGCTAAACCATCCTGTAAACAATTTGATTACCGGCTTAAGCGAAATCAGTACGCAAAATCACGGTTTTGCCGTAGATCCTGAAAAAATTAAGGAAAACCCTGATGTGGAAGTTACACACATCAATCTGAATGATGACAGTATTGAAGGTTTTAAAATGAAAAACAAACCTGTATTCTCAGTACAATATCATCCGGAAGCCACACCCGGTCCACACGACAGCCGTATTTTATTTGATGATTTTATTGATCTGGTGAAAAAGAATAAAGCTTAACGCTGAATATTTTATTCTTTTGTAGTATTCTTCAGCTCAACAGGTGTATAAATATTCCTGTAGTTTTCCTGTTCAAACACTACTTCTTCACGTGCATTGAACTTGTAAACTTCAGGGTCTGAGCCATCTTCCGGACCTTCAATACTTCCGAAAAGTGGTTTGTATGGAGGAAATGCGCGCACATACAGAGGCTTATCAGATATTTTCACCAATTGTTCGGGATATATTACGTAGCTGTTATCCTTTTTACCCGAAACTTTTTCATCCAAAAGACTTTGCAAACTATCTACCAGACTTTTCGCATGTGCTACATCGGCACTGTCAATTTTAGTTTCGGTAAGCGATTTTCTGCCACCGTAAATGGTATCGTTACTGATATTCAAAACATAGTAGCCGGTTTCCTCAGGCAAAGGAATACTGTATTTATTTCCGTCCTTAGTGATTTCTATTGCTTCAGCACTTTTAAAACCCGTCAAATCAATTTCCTGACTATGAAAAATAATGTTTGTATTATTGGTTAGCTGGTTTTGAAATACCTCTAAATCGCCGTCAAAAAACACCATTACCTTTCTTTCCAAAGGCTGATTACAGGAAATAAGAAATAAAAGGCCTGTAAGGTAAAGTAAGTTTTTCAGGGATAAAATTTGATTTTTCATCTTTCAAATATATAAAAAAAACAGGTATGCATTCATACCTGTTTTAATATTTCTGTAAGTTAATGCTTACTTAGCTGCTGCATAATGCTCGGCCACTTTGTCCCAGTTGATTACGTTCCAGATAGCTGTAAGATAATCAGGACGACGGTTTTGATAGTTAAGGTAATAAGCATGTTCCCATACATCAACACCTAAAACGGGTGTACCTTTTACTTCAGCAACATCCATCAAAGGATTGTCCTGATTAGGAGTAGAAGTTACTTCCAGTTTTCCGTCTTTTACAATCAGCCAAGCCCAACCGCTTCCAAATCTTGAAGCAGCAGCATCGTTAAATTTCTTTTTAAAATCTTCGAAAGAACCAAATGTTTCTTTAATGGCATCTGCCAGCTCGCCTGTAGGCTCTCCACCTGCATTCGGAGCTAATATTTCCCAGAAGAA
>JAEWWO010000258.1 GCA_023396345.1 Bacteroidota bacterium | reverse complement strand
TTTGAGGCAATAAAGAAAGTGCGGCATTTACATCTTTGTCTTTTACAAACCCTATAACTATTCGTAATTGTTTATATGTTGCATTCTTCAAATTTTCATTTATCTGTTGAATGCCATCCTCATTGTGACCCACATCTGCAATGATTAACGGATTCTCCTGCAACAGTTCCCACCTGCCGAATAAACCGGTGAGTTTCTTTGTATTTGCAAGTCCGTTCTCTACATCATTTATAGAAATATTCCATCCTTTCCCTTGCAAAACTTTTACAACAGCCAGAACCGTCAGCAGGTTTTCAGCCTGATACAAACCGTTCAGATCCATTCTGTATGTATATTCTTTATTATCATTGTTGACAATTACATCCAGATAATACAATGTCTGATGTATATTCTTTATTGCATAAAGCTTCTTTACGTCTATAATAAATGCGTCTTTTCCCGCAGCTTCTTCTTCAAAAATGGGTTGGGTTTCAGGATGCATCTTACCTATAACCACTGGCGTTTTTTGTTTGATAATTCCTGCTTTTGAATAGGCTATTTTTGCCAGCGTATCGCCCAGAATATTCATGTGATCCATGCTGATATTAGTGATAACAGATACTTCCGGACGGATAACGTTCGTGCTGTCGAGCCTTCCTCCCATGCCCGTTTCTATTACTGCAATATCTGTTTTTTGTTCGGCGAAATAAGCAAATGCCATTGCTACCGTTACTTCAAAAAAAGAAGGTTGTACTGCAGCAACCACTGGTTTTATTTTTTCAACAAAATCTATCACAAACTCTTCGCTACACAACTCACCGTTTACTTTTATTCTTTCTCTGAAATCTTTTAAATGTGGCGATGTGTACAATCCTGTTTTATATCCTGCACTTTGCATAATCGCCGCCAGCATATGACTTGTAGAACCTTTACCGTTGGTTCCGGCAATATGTATAGTCTTAAATTTTTCCTGCGGATTATCCAGTGCAGCACACAGTTCCAGCGTATTGGTAAGGTTATTTTTATAGGCTACTTTTCCTATTTTGCTAAACATGGGTAGCTGCGCATATAAGTAGTCGATGGCTTCCTGATAAGTCATGTTAATTTTCTTCTCGGTGTTTGGTGTCTTCATAATAACAAGTGCGGCAACGGGGTTCATACAAATCTTTTTCTCCCAACAGCAACTGATCTCCTTCATTCTTTTTTCGGTAAGAATGATTAGCCAATCCTCCGCACTTCACACAAATGGCATGCAGCTTGGTAATATATTCAGCCACGGCAAGTAAGCGCGGCATGGGACCAAAAGGCTGTGCTTTAAAATCTGTATCCAGTCCGGCCACAATTACTCTCAGCCCTTTATTGGCAAGTAACTGACAAACTTCTACAATATCATCATCAAAAAACTGTGCTTCGTCAATGCCCACCACATCTACATCGCCGCACAGAAGAGGTATTCTCTGCGATTTATCAACCGGTGTAGAGAGAATGCTGTTGGCATCGTGGCTTACCACATTGGCATCATGATAGCGTGTATCAATTGAGGGTTTAAAAATCTGTACATTCAAATTTGCAAATTCCGCACGCTTCATTCTTCGTATCAACTCTTCGGTTTTACCGCTGAACATTGAACCGCAAATTACTTCAATCCATCCTCTTTTTTCTTCCCTAAACAGGGTTGGTTCCATAAACATAGTACGAGGCTTTTTTTGATATTTATATTTAAAATTACTTTAAAAATTGTTTCAACAACCTGTAAAATTAAGCTTTTAAAAAAATACTTTGTAACTTTATTTTTTATCGAACACCGTGCAGCAGAAAATGAGTAACGACAAGAAATCTATTATTGAAAAACTAAGCCGTCAACTACAGGAAAATGCAGACGAAAGTTATTTGCTATTAACAGCGCAAATGCTCGTATCGGCTTTGCAATCGCAAACTGTAGCAAAAAAAACAGGTAGTGTAACTGTTATCTCTCCTGTTTCTTCAACTCAGCCGGAACCAGTGATGAAAGCTGAAACCAAAACAGAAGCATCTCCAGAAGTAAAATCTGAAGTTATTGAAGAAAATACTACCTTACAAAAGGAAGTTCCTCAGGAAAAAACTGTCGCAGAAACATCTTCTCCACCAAAAAAGAAAAAGATAAATCATAACAAACTTATAGAAAAAGAATTATCTTTTTTTCAGATTTATAAAGAAGAGGAAGCTCCTAAAAGTGTGCAGCAGTCTTTATTTGAAGAGATAGCTTATGACAATGTAACAGAGATAAACGATAAATTGAAAAGAAGCAACAGAGAAATTGCAGACAGCCATCCGGTAAGTGATTTAAAAGCGGCTATCGGCATAAATGACCGCTATCTCTACATCAATGAACTTTTCCGTGGCGATGCTACTGTTTATGAAAGAAGTATACTCACCATTAATAATTTTTCTTCTCTCAAGGAAAGTATGGAATGGATTGAGCGCTCGTTGCGTTTGCCTTACTATTGGGATGAAGACAGCAAAACCGTACAGCAGTTTTACAATACCGTGAAACGCAGATTTTCTTAACCGATTAATTTTTCAATAGCAGCATGATAGGTATCAAAATCAAATTCTGACAAGGTTTTCTGCATATTTTCTGCAATCTTATCATTACATAAATTTCCGATAGAACCCTCATGTGTATGATTGACGGATGTATTGTAAGTAAAGTTTCCGGCTTCAATATCTAATCCAACTTTCTTATAGGCATCGCGGAATGGCATTCCTTCTGCAACCAGCTTATTTACTTCTTCTACGCTGAAGATATACTTATATTTTTCGTCTTCGACAATATCTTTTCTCACTTCCATATTGGCAATCATCAGCATGGTCATTTCAATACAGTCGCGTAATATTTTAAACGAAGGAAAAAGATTTTCTTTCAGTAATTGCAAATCGCGGTGATAGCCCGATGGCAAATTGGTTGTCATCATCAAAATCTCATTAGGCAAGGCTTTCAGCCTGTTGCTGTAAGAG
>JAEWWO010000253.1 GCA_023396345.1 Bacteroidota bacterium | reverse complement strand
GTATTAGATGCGAATGGAGATAGTGTTCTTAATCAGCAGGATAAACAATGGTTGGGCTCTTCTGTTCCTCGATTCAGAGCATCTTTTAGAAGCGACCTTACCTTGTGGGAAAATATAGACTTTTCTTTTGTGTTCAGAGGTGATTTTAATTATTGGGCAGTAGACAATATGGCAAGAAACGAAGATAACAGATATTTTGATCGTTCTAATTCAATCTTAACTGACTACTGGACACCGGAAAATCCATCTAATGAGTTTGCTAAATTAGGTGCCAATACATCAAACCCTAATATAAATATATATAAGAGAAGGGATTATTTACGATTACAAAATGCATCGCTCTCTTACAGAGTGCCCAAATCTTATTTAGAAAGATTTTCTGTAGAGAGCTTACGGATAAGTGCGCATGTAGATAATGCTTTTGTAATAAGTAACTGGACCTATTTTGATCCGGAAAACAGAGGGAGAACACCACGTATCTTCACATTAGGACTTGATATAACACTATAGGTTGCTTATTTTATAACATATAAAAATATTACAATGAAAAATATAACAATTAAAATTTTAATATTTGCGTTGATTTCAGGAACATATTCGTGTGTAAAATTGGATCCTAAACCATTATCCTTTTTTGCTCCTGAAAACACATTTATTGATAAGGCTGGACTTGAAGCTGCATTGGTTACTTCGCGTAAACAAATAAAATGGGAATGGTTTGGAGATGCTTTTGATGCGGGAACTTGCCGTACTCCATTGGTATATGAGTATGCTTTTTCAGATATGCATGTTATGGGTGGCCCTGAAGCTAAGGAAATTCATAATCTTGAAACACAGCTTACACCTACAACTAATCAAAATCTACATTTAACTTATTGGGATTTAGGCTGGAATGGAATCAAATATGCCAACACAGTTATTAGCAGAATAGATAATGCAGAGTTTGATACGGAGGGAGATAGGAATGCAATACTGGCAGAAGGGTATTTTCACAGAGCATACTGGTATTATTTGCTTACGCACCAATGGGGAGATGTTCCTTTAATATTGGAAGAAATTAACGGACCTAAACTTGATTTTGTGAGTAGTGCAAGAAAAACAGTGCTTACAAAAATGAAAGAAGATATGGAGTTTGCTGTTCAGTGGTTGCCTTTAACCGTTTTACCCGGATCAGTAAATAGAGCGGCAGGTGAACATTTGCTTACAAAAATCTATTTGTCTTTAGGAGAGTTTCAGAAAGCTGTAGAGTCAGCGACAAGATGCATAAATGATTATGGTCTCAGGCTCATGAACTCACGTTTTGGGGTAAATGCTAATGACGCAAGCTTAGATGTTTTTAATGATCTTTTCAAAGAAGATAATATAAGTGCTTCCGAAAATAAAGAAGCAATTTTTGTAGTTCAGGAACGTTTTGGTATTCCCGGTAATGTATCAGGAAATGGTTCTGCAAGAAAAAGAAATTTTGTTCCTTATTGGAGCAACGGTGCTGCGGTAAGAACACCTGACGGTAGACAAGGTACTACTTACGATGCATCGCCTTATCCAGGGTATGAGTTATTAGATACTTTGGGAAGAGGGATTGCTAAAATTAGACCTTCCAACTACTATCAATATGAAGTATGGCAAAATGCCGGCATGGATATACGATATAATAAAAACAATTGGTACGATAAATCGAGACTTTGGTACAACAGACCTTCAACCAACAATAAAGGGGGAAGTACTGCATGGTTTGGAAAACCTATACAAGCGCAGTATGTTCAGGATACCATGCGGTGTTATTTTTCTTTTCCAACAGTGAAAGTTTTAATACATAAAGATGATATCAATAAAGGAAAAACACCAACCGGAGGATTTACTGACCAATATGTCTTTCGCTTAGCAGAAACTTATTTGATGAGAGCTGAGGCTTATTTATGGTTAAATCAAATAAGCAATGCTACAGAAGATGTAAATACTGTTAGAGCCAGATCAAAAGCTCCGTTACTCTCCAATATTAGTTTAGATGATATTTTAGACGAAAGAGCAAGGGAGCTTTTTTTAGAAGAGCACCGCAAGGTAGAGTTGACCAGAATAGCATTTATTATGGCGCAGTTAAACAGAGATGGATATACTTTGGAGAATTTTAGCACAAATAATTGGTATTATGACAGAGTTATTGAAAAAAATAATTTCTACAGAACTGAATATTTTTATTCAACAAACGCTTTTGTAATGAAGCCCTATCATGTATTGTATCCAGTACCTTTAACGGCAATAACTTCAAACAGTCAAGGGCATATTAACCAAAATAAAGGTTATCCCGGCTCAGAAACTAATATTCCTGTACAGTAGGAATTTTTATATTAAACAAAAAATAGAAGAATTATTATTATGATTAAAATTATTAGATACGTTACTTTTTTATTTTTATTTTTTTGTTCTGAGCCTTTATCGGCGCAGGTAAGTCTGATAAATAACTCAAGAAATAGTTTTGCTCTTGTAAATAACGCCGCTACAGGAATCATATATGACGATAATGATGAACTATCTGTAAAAAGAGCTATCAGTCTTTTCTCTGAAGATGTAGAAAGAGTTTCAGGCAAGAAACCTCATATGCTTACATCAAATATAAAAGCCCAAAATATAGTAATTGTAGGTACGATTGGTAAAAGTAAAGTAATAGATCAGTTGATAAGAAATCGTAAGCTTAAAGTAAGAGAAATTGAAGGGCAGTGGGAAAGATATCGTATTCAGCTAGTAAATAATCCTATACCTAATGTAAAGCAGGCATTGGTTATTGCAGGTAGTGACAGAAGAGGGACTGCTTATGGTCTTTTTTCTGTATCAGAATCAATAGGAGTTTCTCCATGGTACTGGTGGGCAGATGTTCCGGTTAAAAAGAGAAACAACATTTACCTAGATGTAAAGTCATACACATCGCCGGCGCCAACTGTTAAGTATCGTGGGGTTTTTATTAATGATGAAGACTGGGGTTTGCTCCCCTGGGCAAAAAATACGTTTGATCCTGAGTTGAAAGACATCGGCCCGAAAACTTATGCAAAGGTTTTTGAACTATTATTACGACTGAAAGCAAATTATTTGGCACCGGCTATGCACGAGGCAAGCGGAGCCTTCAATAAATATCCGACTAACAAATTGGTTGCAGATTCATTTGGTATTGTGATGGGTTCAGTACATCCGGAACCTTTGTTATTCAATAATGCAAGTGAATGGGATAAAAAAACAATGGGAGAGTGGAATTACATGACTAATAAAGAAGGCATATTAAAAGTATTAGATAAACGTGTAAAAGAAAATTCTCCATATGAAAATGTGTATACACTTGCTTTACGTGGATTACATGATAGAGCTATGACTGGCAATTACACACTGGAACAGCGTGTACAGCTTGTAG
Organism: Bacteroidota bacterium; assembly: GCA_023396345.1. Classification (GTDB taxonomy): domain Bacteria; phylum Bacteroidota; class Bacteroidia; order Chitinophagales; family Chitinophagaceae; genus Haoranjiania. The sequence continues at coordinate 280 of JAEWWO010000253.1, read as the reverse complement.
GACAGGCGTTAAAAGACCAGCAGGCAATCCTTAAAAAATATATTGATAAACCTATAGAAGAAATTCCTCAGGCGTTTACTCCATATAAAGAAGTACTCGATATTTATCTGAAAGGACTTGAAGTACCTGATGAAGTTACTATTGTATGGCCTGATGATAATTACGGCTATATGAAACAATTAAGCAACGCTAAAGAACAAAAGCGTTCAGGCGGTTCAGGTGTTTATTATCATGCATCTTACCTTGGCATCCCGCATGATTATCTTTGGCTGGCCTCAAC
>JAEWWO010000145.1 GCA_023396345.1 Bacteroidota bacterium | reverse complement strand
TATTATCTGTGGCAATTTATTTGTACCTATATGCGGATGTGCTTCGTACAAAATTCTTTCATCTGCACCAAACTGAACAAAAAGATTTAAAGCTTCATCAATGCTTCCTCTTTTGTTGCTACGGGTATATAACTTTCCATCGCTGTAAGTGCCTGCACCTCCTTCTCCAAAGCAATAATTGCTTTCGGGGTTTATAATGCCCTGCTTGTTGAGTTTTGCCAAATCTCTGCGTCTGGCTTTTACATCTTTACCTCTTTCAAGAATAATGGGCTTTATACCTTTTTCAATTAATTTGAATGCAGCAAACAATCCGGCCGGACCAGCTCCAATGATTATAATACTTGTTTCTGCCCGAGAAACATTATTTAATATTGCTTTTTGTAGTTTTCTTTCTACAAAAGGTTCATTGATGAATATGCGAAGCTTCAGATTAATCCGGATGTTTCTGTTTCTTGCATCCATTGATTTTTTTAAAATATGAAAGCCCGTAATTTTTTTAATGGATATATTTTCATTGCGGGAAACTATATCAATAATAGCCTGATAATTATCAGCCTCCAGAGGAGTAGTACGAATAGTGATTTCTTTTTGCATAATAAAATGTCAGGTATTTATCCCGATGATTTTTGCAAAAATAAAAAAGTCGCCTTAAAAAAGACGACTTATTATATATATTTAGTTTTGGTTGACTAAAATCTTACACCCGCTGTAAGCTGGAAACCCATATTTTTTAAACTTCTAGCAGCTGCTGCTTGCGAATCCTGAGGATAAGTGTTTGTAAAACCATGAATATATCTTGCAGATAGTCCAAATCTTGGAGCTCTGTCATCAGATGTAGGGAAATAATATTCCATACCTACAACTCCTGCAAATTCTGCTTTTGCATATTCATTAGTAGTGGTTATAGCCTCAAAACCAACAGGTGTCTCTTTAGCTTGAGCTAATACGCCTAATTGAGGTCCAAAATACAATCCAAATCCTGAATACAATGGTCTGAATTTTACTAAAACAGGAACATGAATGTAATTGTTAGAATACTTAACAACAGCCATTTCATCATTACCTGTTTGATCATTAATGATTCTTTCATAAGATTTAGTACCCATGTTGGCATAATTAATCTCTGGTTGAATATACCATCCATTTTTAACAGGTAGTTCTGCTTCCACACCAGCAACAATTCCTGCCTTGGTATCATAAGTTGCAATACCAACACCATATTCTTCAATAGTTTGATTAGACGCACTTAAACCTGCTTTTACACCAAACTTAGTTCTTTCGGTAATCATATTACCTCTTCTTACCTGTGCATCAACGGCAGCAACGGTTAAGACGGCCAATAAAGAAAATATTATTTTTTTCATATTTATATATTTTAATACATTTTAGATTTTAATAGTACTAACAAGTTTAATTTCAGGAGCAAATATCTTAAATTTTTTATACAATCATTAAACTACATCCTCTTAAATCTGAATTATCTCTTCTGCCCCATAACTCAAAACTATTATCTGCATGAATTGTACCAATATCGTCTGTTGCAATAAAACTGCAACTATAAATATTTGCCAAATCAATTACATTTATCAATCCTCTTTTATTTTTTCCAACAGTAAGCGGATCTGACTCATCGCGTAATACCACTTTCATCCAAGGAGGACATCTGTAAATACCATCCTGTGCATACGCCTGACTAAGCAACTCCGTCATCCCATATTCTGAATGTATTGTATTTACAGAAAATTGTTTTTTCAGATAATTATGCACCTCATCTCTTGTCATCTCTTTTTTTCTGCCTTTCATTCCGCCCGTATCCATTAAAATTGTATGCCTGATAGGAAAAGAATATTTTTCTGCAAAATCAAGCAATGCATAGGTTACACCAAACAAAATTGTTTTTTGGTTTTGAGCTTCCAGTTTTTTGAGTACATCGGACAATGCATCATAATCATACAAATAATATCCGCTTAGTTCATGTCCGGACAACTTTATCAATACATCCGTCATCTTAACCAAAGAAGAATTTTTTCTTTCCAGATAACTCGGCAATAATCCAAGAACACAATAGTTACTTACATCTCCATAAAAGAGTTGAAAGCCGGAAAGAAAGCTTTTTTCATACAACTTTTCATCTTTAATCAAATGCTTACTGTTGATAGTCATTGTAGTGCCGCTGCTTTCAAAAAAAAGCTCAGGCACAAAATCGCCGCAAATAACTTTATGTGTTTTAAAAAATGTAACGGGCAAAAAAGGAATATCATTTACTTCAGACACATTATCAGGTATGCGGTGAATATTATTACACCAGGATTGGTACACTTTATTTTGATGATACTGGTAACGAAAAACATTTAAAATATCTTCTTCCGAAATATCCTGTCCTGAAAAAATATGATTGATAAACGCTGTATTCATAGATATTCTACAAAGTAAGCAAAAGATTTTGTTTTACATTTGACAGGATGAAAAAATTTCTTGAACTTATTTTTTTCGGAAATATATTTTATGGTATCTGTGCCGTAATCATGACATTAGAATCCTCACTATTTCAGGGTTTTGTCATTGACAATATGCTGTTTTATGTTTTTATATTCTGCATTACTATACTTTATTATACACAATCCTATGAAATAATTTTTAAACTGCCGAAGAAAAACAAAGCTTTTAAAAACAACATCAACAAACGATTGGTCTGGTTTAGAAAAAACAATAAAATGATTTTCTATTTACAGATATTTCTGCTCATTGCTTCCATAATAAGTATTGTTTTTTATCTCTACACAATAGAAAATTTCTTTACCAACATCAGAGTTATTCATATAGTTTTAATAACTGTGTTACTGATAACTGCAATTTTTTATTACGGTAAAATAATGTTTCCCGATAAAGATATTTCGCTACGGAGAGGATTAATAAAACCGTTTATCATTGGATTTGTGTGGGCGGGCGTAGTAGTGTTGATGCCTGCTGTAATGCAAGAAATTATTGCTGATAAAACAGTAATGTCTACATTAACTTTATTTTCTTTCTTAGATTATTTTTTACTGGTATCCATTCTGGCAATAATGTTCGACATTAAGGATTACGAAGATGATATTAATGCAGATTTAAAAACGTATATCGTACAACTGGGCAGAGAAAAATCGATAAAAAAAATTATCATTCCTCTTATAATTATTTATATATGTTTTTTAATAGCTATGATTATAATGATAAAACAAAATATTTATTTTATTCTTTATCACACAATAGTTATACTCTTAATCACAAGTGTGGTATTCAGTCTGTTTAAAGACCGGAAAATTCTGTATTACCTAATCGCTATAGACGGTATTATGCTTATAAAAGCAGGCTTAGGAATTACAGTAAACTTAGTGAATTAATAAGGAAGTATATCTGAAAAGAAACTGTTCTTTTTGAATATCATATTAACAGTTGCATGATCAAAATCGATAGATTTATCCAGCAGTTTTGAATCGGATGAAGGAGCAAAATTTCCTGTTAAGTATAATGTTTTATTATTATCTCTTTTCAATTCAAAATTTTTATTATCAATCAACGAAGCAATTTCATCGTTATCAACTTCCGAACAATTTTTTATACTGATATCGCCCTCTGATTTAGATTTTTCATCCAGCGTGTAACCAACATTGATAAGTTGATTTTTATTGTTTCTGATGATTAAATCATTTTCGCTTACGTTTATAATCGTACCTGAAACTTTTAAAGGAAGCAGTCTTTCGGCTATCAATTGATTATCCGCATCGTAATATAACACTTTGCTGCCAACACCAATTAAAGTCCAGCCTCCGTTGATGCTATCTTTTAAATTTGCCTGATTGTCAGAAGAAGTATAAGTAAAAATCGATGATATTAAACTTATAAGTAAAATTATCTGCTTCATATTTCAGTTTTAGTCGTTGTTTTTTGTTAATTTTTATCAAAAACAAAAATTAAATGTTTAGGTTCGGTGTTATTTTATCTGATACGGCTCTACAATTACATTATCTAATCGCAAATAAACAAAAAGAATGCCAAAAACTAACGATTCTCATAATTTTTCGTAGCAAAGGTAACTCTTTAAGTTATATCAAACAGACATTAAGGGTTAAACAATTGTAATTAAATTATGAATAAATGATTAATATACATTAAAAATTCCTGTATATTACTTTATAATACGTAAATCATTTATGAAACGCTACAACAAAAATTATTTATCTTTATAAAAAAAGTACATTTTATGGCAAAAGCGCAAAAGAAAGTAAAAAATGTTTACAAAATAGACAAAAAAGCAGAAACTTTTCTGGAGAATTATATAAACAATGCTTCTCCTGTTGGATTTGAAACGAACGGTCAGAAATTATGGCTGGAATATATAGAGCCTTACATTGATGAAAAAATTGTGGATGCTTATGGAACTGTGGTAGGTGTAATTAATCCGGAGCATGATTTTAAAGTTGTAATAGAAGCCCATGCTGATGAAATCGGTTGGTTTGTAAATTATATTCATGAAAAAGGATATATATATGTAAGAAGAAATGGCGGAGCTGACCATCAGGTAGCCCCATCGTTAAGAGTAAATATACACGGCAAAAAAGGGGAAGTAAAAGCCGTTTTCGGTTGGCCGGCTATTCATACCAGACAAAACTCCGATAAAGATCCTAATCCTAAGATTGAGAATATATGGCTTGATTGCGGAGCAAAATCTAAAAAAGAAGTTGAGCAAATGGGTATACATGTTGGTTGCCCGGTAACTTATCAGGATAAATTTGATAAACTTGCCAACGGTTTTATTGTAGGCAGAGCGCTGGACAACAGAATTGGTGGATTTATGATTGCTGAAGTTGCCAGATTGCTGAAGGAAAATAAAAAGACGCTTCCATTCGGTTTATACATTGTGAACGCGGTGCAGGAAGAAATTGGATTAAGAGGAGCAGAAATGATTGCCAGAAGAATAAAACCAAACATTGCTATTATCACAGATGTAACACACGATACACAAACTCCCATGATCAACCGACACGTACAGGGCGATACAGCTTGCGGCAAGGGCCCAGCTCTTACTTATGGTCCGGCTGTACAAACAAAACTGCTGGAGTTGATAGAAAAAACTGCCGGTAAAAATAAAATTCCTGTTCAGTTGCAGGCAGCAAGCAAATCAACCGGAACAGATACGGATAGTTTTGCTTATGCGAATGACGGTTGTCCATCTGCATTAATTTCTTTGCCTTTGCGTTATATGCACACAACCGTTGAAATGGTTCAGGAAAGTGATATAGAAGATATTATTAAGCTTATATATGAAACCCTGCTTACAATAAAACCGGATATTAATTTGAGTTATCTGTGAGATTGATTACGGTAAACTCTTGTTGTAAAACGGGAGACGCATCAAGAATAATATCAAAGATTTTACTGCCATACAGGCTATACAAGAAAGCAATATTTTCAACTCTTTCCTGTAAAGAATTATTGGGGAAGAGTTGATTTTTTAATTTCTGAATGCGGCGCGATTCAGCTTCCAGCGCCTGTCTGTTTGCACGGTCTATTTTCTTTTGTAATTTTTGTAATTTATTTTTTGTGGCAGTAGATAAAGCATCAGTGTGTTGCGATAAAGATTTTAAAGAACCTGAAATTTTATTTTGAATGTGATGATATACTTCTGCTATCTTTTCTATTTCTTCTGATATATCTATTTTATTATTTCTTTTCGCATGAATAATATCAAGTATTTCAAAAGGCTGCAGGAATAATTGTTCATTAGAAATATCTAACTTTTCTACGGCTTGCTGCTGAAGTTCATTCAACATTAAAAAAGAATTGCGCAACACCAGCATAGGATAAGGAACTCCTACTCTGTCAAAAACTGATTTCAGTTCAAGCCAGTATGCCAATTCTCCACCTCCGCCCACAAAAATAATATTAGGAAGAATTGTTTCCTGAAACACACCACGCAGGACAACATTGGCACTAAATCTTTCAGGATGATTTTCCAATTCAAGCAATATTTCCTCTTTTGTAAAACTAAAATCGGTATTGTTTACAGTATAAACATTATTCTGTAAAATAATTCTTTCCCGAATATTTTCATTCAGATAAAATAAGTTGATTTCTCTCCCGCTTGCCTGCATCTGATAACCATTATCAAGCAAAGCTGCGGCAGTTTTAGCAACTTCCTTTTCGGAGAATTGCTCCAGCAATTCTTTTTCTACAACAGGCTGAAAAGTTTTCTTCAATGCTGCATTATCGGGAATTAAAACAACCAATCCGTAATTACCAAAGAGATGATGTA
>JAEWWO010000017.1 GCA_023396345.1 Bacteroidota bacterium | reverse complement strand
CTGCCGCACTGGACGATCCGGGAAGTCCGATTTACGGAATGCCTATCATACGTGCTATTGATGCTAAAAATATTATTGTTGTTAAACGCGGTATGGGTAAAGGTTACGCTGCTATTGAAAATACATTATTCTTCCACAATAAAACACGTATGTTGTTTGGCGATGCCAAAGCGGTATTGCAAAAACTGGTAGGAGAAGTGAAGGAGTTGTAAGAAAGAGACGTTTTTCGTGGATAAAAGGTAGGGACGCGCCACCTGGCGCGTCCCTACCTTTTAGATATTATTCATGATGATAGTTATCATCCCAGTTTTTTACTTGCGGGTCATGCAATAATCCTTCTGACTTAGCTACAATAGTGGCTACTGTTGCATCTGAGGTAACATTTACAACGGTACGCAGCATATCTAACGGGCGGTCAACAGCAAAAATCAATGCCAGTCCGGCTTCCGGTATACCTGCCTGACCCAGAACAATTACGAGCATTACCATTCCTGCACTGGGCACTGCCGCAGAGCCAATGGAAGCAAGTGTGGCAGTAAGAATAATCATTAATTGTGCAGATAAAGAAAGATCAATACCCATAACCTGCGCTATAAAAATAACAGCTACCGCCTGATACAAGGCCGTGCCGTCCATATTTACCGTAGCACCCAGCGGCAATACAAAACTGGAAACTTCTTCATCCACACCTACATGTTCCGTTACGCGCTCCATAGTAACCGGAAGTGTAGCAGCAGAAGAACTGGTTGAAAAACCCAGTAGCTGAGCAGGCAAAATTTTCTTATAAAATTGCAGAGGATTTCTTTTAGTGAAAAAATAAATCAACAATGAATAAAAGAAAGCTATCATCAGCAATAATCCCAGCACAACCGTAAGCGCATAGGCAAGCAACCCTTTAAGAATAGAACTATCAGGAATTTCTACAATCAAAGCTGCCAATAAAGCAAATACACCTATTGGAGCGGTAAGCATTATCAAATCAATAATCTTTAATATTACTTCATTAATTCCTTTAAAAAATCCTGTTACGGGTGCAGCGTATTCTTCTTTTACCAGAATAACGCCTATGCCCACAAGCGTAGCAAAAAATATCACCTGCAACATACTGCTGTTGTCGGTTAAAGCTTCAAATAAATTCTGTGGAATTATATCTACAATAGGTTGCAGCGGACCAACATTTTTCTGCTGATAAGCTTCCTGTATTTTCCCCGCAGCATCTCCTTTAAAAGTCTCCATGAGCATAGCTCCTGCATCGGCTGACACAAAATTTCCCGGCTGTATTACATTTGCTAAAATCAATCCTAAAGAAACGGCAAATGCTGTAGTGAATAAATAAAAACCAATTGTCTTTCCTCCTATTTTAGACATTTTAGAAAGGTCTTTTATATCGGCAATTCCTGTAACCAGCGAAGCAAATACAAGTGGTACGGCAATCAGCTTCAGCGCATTGATAAACATGGTACCGAAAGGTTTTATCCAGTCATCTACAAATTGGTTAAAACCAAAATAGCTCATGATGTATCCGAACAAAATACCCAGAACCATTCCTATTAATATTTTCCAGTGTAGTGCTAATTTCATTTGTATTTTTTATATCGACCGCAAATGCGGACAGGTTTTTACTTTTCTAAAAATATACATTTAATTTAAATTCTCTGTTATTTATATAAAAAAAGACTGTCTAAAAAGGTTATTTGTCATCTTGATCAGATCCCGATTTATCGGAGAAATGAAGGATCTTTTAATATTTAATACATCAAACATTTTAGATTCTTCACTTCGTTCAGAATGACAACCTTTTTAGACAGTCTCTTAGATATTTTATCAGAAATATTCTTTTTTTAATAATTATTGTTGAGCATCAAAGGCATTATCAGCATCAGCAAATCTTCATTATCTCCGTTTTCTGTAGGTTTTAGTAATCCTGCTTTTGTAGGAGTGGAAAGTTCCATTTTAATATCTTCCGTGTCTACAGCATTCAGCATTTCGGCCAGGAACTTTGCATTGAAAGCAATCTGCAGATTTTCGCCATTGTATTCACAAGGCATTCTTTCGTTACCTTCAAAACTGAAATCAATATCCTGTGCAGCTAATTGCAGTTCATTGCCGCTGATGGTAAACGCAACCTGATTGGTACTTTTGTTGGCAAACACATTCACGCGGCGCAAGGCACTCTGAAAAGTTTGTTTATTCACCGTAAGCACATAAGGATTATCGGAAGGAATAACTACGCGATAATCAGGAAAACGTGCATCAATCAGTCTGCAAGCCAATTGCAGCGATTTGCTCGCAACAAAAAAATGTTTGTCGTTAAAGCTTGCTTCTAACTGTTCGTCGCTATCTACAAGTACATTTTTAAGAATGTTTAATGGTTTTCTCGGTAAGATAAAACTTGCGTTTTCATCCACAGTAACATCGTCTCTTTTATACTTAACCAAACGGTGCGCATCTGTAGATACAAAATGTGCATAATCGGGAGTTAATTCAAGAAAAACGCCTGTCATTGCCGGTCTTAAATCATCGGTGCTCGCTGCAAACAATGTTTTATTGATACCTGTAATTAAAGCATTACCCGAGATGGAAAAATGTGTAGCATCTTCTTTGGATGGCTCCTTTGGAAAATTGTCTGCACTCTCTCCCTGTATTTTGTATTTACCCGTTTCGGTAGTTATTTCAATAGTATTATTTTTATCAATATTGAAAGTAATTGGCTGGTCAGGAAGTGTTTTAAGTGTATCAAGCAAAATTTTTGACGGGATACAAATCTTACCTTGCTCAGAGCTTTCAATATCAACGTTTATGCGCATTACAGTCTCAAGATCTGTAGCTACCACACTTAAGTTCTTATTATCAATTTCAAATAAAAAATCTTCCAGAATAGGTAATACCGTATTGGTACTGATAACTCCGCTTATTTGCTGAAGATGTTTTAATAATACAGAAGAAGAAACTATAAATTTCATTGGATAAAATATTTTATTATTTGCTTTAAATCTGCCTCAAAATTAACATAATAAGACAAATTTATTTTTATACTGCAATTTTACAATATTTAATTGATTTTTATAAATAAGTTTTTAAGAAAGTGTGGATATTTACCCTAAAGTTTGAAATGGTATGACTAAACAATAAATATGACAAAAAATATATTCGGATAAATTTGTCCGAATTAAAAAAGATTTCTTATCTTTGTGTTTCATAAAAAGTAATAATGTTTTCAAAAGCCTGCACATACGCCATTAATGCCCTTGCATATATCTCCGCAGAATCCGCTGCAGGAAGACGTACAAGCCTGAAAGCAATTGCAGCACATATTAATTCTCCGGAAGCTTTTACAGCAAAGATTTTGCAACAACTGTCGCGCAGCAATATTATTCGCTCAACGGTAGGTGCATACGGAGGGTTTGAAATTGAAAAAAGTACAGCTACGGAAACTAAACTCAAAACAGTGGTTACTCTTTTTGACGGTGACAATATCCATAAAGGTTGTGCCATGGATTTTAAAAACTGTAATGAAAAACATCCGTGTCTGCTACATGAAAAATATAAACCGATAAGAACGCAAATTGCTGATATGCTGGAAACTACAAGCGTTCTGGAACTGGGTAACAAAACAACGAATAAAATAGCATTTTTAAAACAATAAAATTTTTTAATCACAAATCGGATATATTTATCCGAGTTAAAAATTACAATTATGGAAAATATATTAGAAAGAAACATTGGAGAGCTTGTAGCCGAAGACTACAGAGCAGCTCAGGTATTCAAAAAAAATAAAATAGATTTTTGCTGCAATGGCAACCGCACCATTAATGAAGCTGCCGACGCAAAAAAAATAGATAAAAATAAACTGGCAGCAGATTTACGGGAAACTTTATCTGCTAATAATAACAGCGAAGTTGATGTAAACGACTGGCCACTTGACTTACTGGCAGATTATGTTACAAAAAAACATCACAGATATATCAGAGAAAAAATTCCTGTACTACAACAATTCTTAGATAAACTTGCAAGAGTACACGGCGAAAGACATCCGGAACTTATTGAAATAAGAGAACTGTTTTATCAATCCGCTGAAGATCTGGAAATGCATCTGCAAAAAGAAGAACAAATTCTGTTTCCGTTTATAGAAAATATGGTCGCAGCCAAAACATCTAATACTGCTTATACACCTCCTCATTTCGGTACAGTAGAAAATCCGGTAAACATGATGATGCATGAACACAATAATGAAGGTGAACGCTTCAGAAAAATAGCAGAACTGTCTGATGATTACACGCCTCCTGCTGACGGATGTAATACGTACAGAGTAACATTTGCGATGCTACAGGAATTTGAAAATGATCTGCACAGACATATTCATTTAGAAAATAATATTCTTTTTCCGAAAGCTATACAACTTGAAAAACTGTTAAGCCATGGCACCAATTAAACGACATAAAGCATTACAGCCTTTAAGCAGAGAACATCATCACACCTTACTTCTTGTATGGAAAATAAGGAAGGGTCTGAGTAAGCATATTGAGCCGGAAAGAATGAAGAAATATGCCGACTGGTATCTTACACATCACCTCTTACCGCATTTTGAAAAAGAAGAACAGGACTTTGCCAAAATACTCTCTGAACAAGACACCGGGCTACAGCAAATGAAAGAAGAACACGCCGCAATCAAAACTGCTTTTGCAAAAGAAACCAATGAAGAAACATTAACAACCATTGCAAATTTGCTGGAGAAACATGTTCGTTTTGAAGAAAGAGATTTGTTTAACAGAGTGCAGGAAATAGCAACGGAAGAACAGTTGCAGGAATTATATCCTGAAGAGGAAGAAGAAAAATTTGAAGACAATGAAGCTGATGTGTTTTGGACTTAAAACACATCGGCTACAACTAAGCCTTTTGTCTTTCTTCCAGTATTTGCGCAGCAAGAATTAAATCAACCGGGCGTGTGATTTTAATGTTGGTATATTCACCTTCAATTAAGAAAATTTGTTCGCCGAACTGCTCTGCTACATTTGCTTCATCGGTGAATAAGGGCGAGTATACCTGTTCAAATGCAGGCAATAAAACTGTTGAAAGAAATGTTTGCGGAGTTTGTATAATGCGTACATTTTCGCGCGGTAAAAATTTGTTGTGTCCGTTTTCTTCCAGTCTTACGCTGTCTGTAGAAGATACAGCCGGCACGGCATTTCCTTTTTCTATTGTTTGAAAGAAGCATTTTCTTATTAAATCGATTGTTACCAGACAGCGAACACCATCATGCACAAACACAACAGATTGTTCTTTGATGGTAGCCAGTCCGTTTTTAACGGAATGAAATCTTGAGGCTCCGCCCTCCACAATAGTAATTCGGTTTTTTTCTTCAAATTCTTGTATCAGATTCTCTCCTTGCTGTATGTTGTTTGCGGGCAAAACAAGCACAATTTTTAAATCAGGAAAAGCATTCAGAAAGGTGCGCAAAGTGTACCATAATACAGGCTTACCTTTCAGCAATAAAAATTGTTTGGGAACACTGCTTCCCATTCTTGAACCCGAACCACCCGCAACTATAACTGCCACTTTTTGCATGCTGAATTATTTTCTTTACAAATATAATATTTACTGCGTAAGAAAAATATTACTCAAAAACTGTTGATTACTTTAACTACTATATAAACTTATTCACATTAACAAAAGGCTTACAGGTTTATGAGTAATTTAGCCCACATCCTAATAACATAAAAACGTTTTTGTTGATTATGGCAATTTTGTTTCAGATAGCTGATACCGCTGCTCAACTGGCTGCCAACGCACAGCCTGCGATTGAAAAAATATCTTTGTGGGAATTACTGAACAGAGGCGGATGGCTTATGTATCCATTGTACTTCTTGCTGGTAGTGGCATTATTTGTATTTTTCGAAAGATTGATTTCTATAAGAAAAGCCTCCAAGTCCGATAAGAATTTTATGCCGACTATCAGAGAAAATATTCTTACCGGAAATATTAAAGGAGCAGACACGCTGGCTAAAAATTCAGACACTCCTATTTCCAGAATGATTGCCAAAGGCTTAAAGCGTATTGGAAAACCTATTGATGTTATTGAAAAAAGCATGGAAACTGTAGGCAAACAGGAAGTGTACAATATGGAAAAAAATCTCAGCATTTTGTCGCTGATTGCGGGTATAGCTCCTATGTTTGGATTCTTAGGAACCATCATTGGAATGATACAATTATTCTACGAAATAAACAGCAGCGGAAACTTTGAGCTAAGCACCATTGCCGGAGGTATTTATGTAAAAATGATTACTTCTGCGGCAGGTCTTATCATTGGTTTGATAGCATATATTTTCCATAATTATCTTTCTACTCAGGTTGATAAAGCTGCCAATAAAATTGAAATTGCAGGCACAGAGTTTATAGATATTTTACAGGAACCTACTAAATAAAAATTCTTCTTAAAAAGAGATTATTAATTAAGCATGGACGTAAGAAGAAAATTAAAATCAAAACCGGAAGTAATGACGGGCGCACTGAATGACATTTTGTTTATTCTGCTGCTCTTCTTTCTTATTGTGTCTACACTTGCCAACCCTAACGTGGTAAAAGTAAACAATCCAAAAGGTGAAACAGATACTAAAGTAAAGCAAAATATAGTAGTATCTATTGACAACGATCAAAAAATTTATCTGGGTCAGGTACCTGTAAACGACCTGGCACAATTAGACACCTTAATTGGTATAGAAGTACAAAAATTGCGTGCAATAGTTGACACACCATCTGTTGTTATTAATGCCGATACCGTCTCTCACTACGGAGAAGTTTTCAGAGTAATGCAATCCGCAAAAAAATCAGGAGCCAGAGTAGTTGCAAATGTGAAGTAGTTTTATTGTGTCTTTTTCTTAGCTTTCGTTATATTTTCATACGAGATAGATAATTTCTTTTATTTATTATCTGAATAGAACTATTTTTATTAATCTATATTTAATAAACAAACTACAGCTAAAATATTTGTATGTTTAAAGTAATCATCACCCTAACTTTTATATTCTCTATTGTTTTTAATAGTTATTGTCAGCTAAAAGAATTTACGCCGGGAGAGAAATGGTACGACACAGAAGGCAATATCATCAATGCACACGGTAATGGAATTATTTATGAAAAAGGAAGATATTATTGGGTTGGTGAAAAAAGAGATAAGCATAAATCATTAGGCATAAATATATATTCATCCAAAGATTTATACAACTGGAAGTTTGAGAAAATGGCTCTACAGCCTGATTACAGCGATACGCTGAGCGATATTGCTTTTGGAGGAATAATGGAAAGACCCAAAATTATTTTCAACAAAAAATACAAAAAGTACGTAATGTGGTTTCATCTGGAACTGAGGAATCAGGGTTATCATGCTGCCAGAGCAGGCGTTGCAGTCAGCGATAAACTTACGGGACCATACACTTATCTGCACAGTTTTCGTCCCAATGGAAATATGTCGCGCGATATGACTTTATATGTTGATGATGACCAAAAAGCATATCTGATATATTCTTCAAGAGATAATTATGATTTAAGAATTGTACAGCTTACTGAAGATTATCTTTTACCAACGAAGAAAGACTCTCTGCTTTTTAGCAAACACAGAGAAGCGCCGGCAATTTTCAAAAAACAAAATACCTATTATTTAATTACCAGTGCATGTACGGGATGGTCTCCCAACAAGGCTATGCTTCATACAGCAACGAATTTATTTGGTCCGTGGAAACATCATGAAACGAGTATTATGAAAGGAGAAAATGCAGAAAAAACATTTAATGCACAATCAACTTTTGTATTGCCTGTAAAAGGCAAGAAAGATGCTTTTATTTTTATGGCAAACAGATGGAATCCAAAGGAACTTATAGACAGCCGGTATATTTGGCTGCCTGTTAAGTTTACAGATAATAATCTACCTATAATAGAATGGAAAGAAAAATGGAATCTGAAAATATTTAATGAATAATATTCAACGTTGCCATCCACATACAAAGTTCTTCCAGATACTTTTTATCTGTTTCATCAAAATAAGACAGATGCTCACTGTCGATATCTAAAACCGCAACAACATCATTCTCTTTATTAAAAATTGGAACAACAATTTCTGAGCGGGAAGCATTGCTACAGGCAATATGACCGGGAAATTTTTCAACATCCTGTACAACAATGGTTTCTTTTCTCTCCCATGCTGTGCCGCAAACACCTTTGTTTTTTTGTATAATTGTACACGCAATTGTACCCTGAAAAGGTCCGAGTATTAGCTGCTTGTCTTTAACCAAATAAAAACCAACCCACCACCAGCCAAACTGCTGTTTTAATGCCGCCGAAATATTAGCCAGTGATGAGATACAATCATCCTTCGTATCTGTTAAGGCTTTAATTTGCTGTATTACTGAAATATACTGCTCCTCTTTGGAAGCGCGTGAAATTATTAGTTCTTCTGCCATGTGATAAAGATATAAAAATGCCCCACAAAATTGTGAGGCATTAAGTTTATATTTTAAGAAGCATTATTGTCTGCTTAAAATTCTGTCTAATTGATCTACAACATTTTTGATTTCCTGATTAGAAGGATCTAAATCATACATTTTCTGGAAATATGTTTTAGCTGTTGCATAATCTTTTTTGGTGTTAGCATAGTAATCGCCCAATAAAGAATATTCGTAAATCAATGTAGCTTTATTAGTTTCAGGATCTTTTTCAAGGAACTTAATAAACTCATTTACGTGAGGAATAGCCATTTCTTTAGTAGAATCCTGAGCTAAAGCACTTTGTTGTAAATAATAATAAGAGAATTGATCATCAGGATATTTACCTTTTAAAATAGTATATAAACTATCTGAAAGCGGGTAAGATTCTGCTTTAAAAGCAGCATCAGCCAATGCTACAAGGTTTTTATCGGTCAATTGCTTTTTAGTAGCAAAAATTGATCTCATCCACTCTAATTTCTCTACAGGTTTGTTTACTTTATCGTATGCATAAGCGATAGAGTCTACATATTTTTCTCTGTTGAAAGCAACTGTATCTAACTCATATGCTTTTTTAAGATAAGTTACAGCCTGAGCTTCCTGACCCGGTACTTCTTTAAGAATATAACCAGCACTTGCATAATCGTGATTATGTACAGAACCCGGAGTAGCAGCTTTAAAATAAGTATCTACAGCAGTAGCAGCTTTATCTCTGTCACCTAATCTGTGATACGCTTTTGCAACTAACATATTTGCATCATTGTATGTGCGACATTCAGCTGAGCTAAGCATTTGATTCGCCTGATTTACAGCTTCCTGATAATTACCGGAAACATAAGAGAAATCAGCCTGGAAATATTTGGTGTGGCAGCTTGGTTCTGCAACAGCTACAAAATTATCTAAGAATCCTTTGGCTTTGTTTACATCATTTTCTCTGAAATACTCAAAGTAAGTAAGATATGGTGCTGCAAAAGTAGGATCTGCCTGAATCGCTTTTTGATACCACTCGTTCATTGCAGTATAGTTACCCTGACTTTGATACATAACACCTATACGATAAGGAGCTAATGCATAATTTGGTTTTCTTGTAAACGCTGTATTATAAGCCTGATAAGCCTTACCTCCGTTTTCACCACCTTGTTTCAGGTAGTTCATACCC
>JAEWWO010000406.1 GCA_023396345.1 Bacteroidota bacterium | reverse complement strand
AAAGAGGCTCAGGTAAATGTTACTTTTAAACCCACCATGTCAGCCGCACAACCTTCTGCCCCATCAAGAACTGTACTGCCGAATGTAAAAAATATTATTGCGGTAGTAAGTGGAAAAGGTGGTGTAGGAAAAAGCACGGTAGCCTCAAACCTCGCACTGGCACTGGCTTCCAGCGGTGCAAAAGTTGGATTGATGGATGCCGATATCTACGGACCAAGCGTGCCAATGATGTTTGGATTGCGTGGCGAAAGACCTATGATGCGCGAAGATGAAAACGGCAATGGCAAAATCATTCCCATAGAAAAATATGATTTAAAAATTTTAAGTATTGGTTTTCTGGTTGATGAAAAACAAGCTGTAGTATGGCGAGGACCTATGGCAAGCAGCGCGATTAAACAATTCATCACCGATGTTGACTGGGGAGAACTGGATATTCTAGTAATTGATATGCCGCCCGGCACAGGCGATATTCATCTTACCTTATTACAAACAGTTCCTATCACGGGCGTTGTCATTGTAACCACGCCACAGGATGTAGCACTGGCAGATGCCAAAAAAGGTATTGCCATGTTCGGACAGGCGCAGGTAAATGTACCTATTCTGGGCATCGTAGAAAATATGGCTTACTTTACGCCTGCCGAATTGCCGGAAAATAAATATTATATTTTTGGAAAAGATGGCGGCAAAAATCTCGCAAGTGAATACGATGTAAACTTTTTGGGACAAATTCCCATTGTGCAATCTATTCGCGAGGGAGGAGATAAAGGTGTGCCGGTAGTAGCAAGCGATGACAATATTACCAAAAAAGCATTTATGGATTTGGCAGGCGCTACCACGCATTTTCTGCACAAAAGAAATAAAGAGCACATACCCACTACCCCGGTTCAGATAGTGGAATAGCTTACAGAACCTTTGCCATTCACAATGTTACTTCTTATTACAACTATATTAATTATTGTTATGATATATCCGGTTTTACGCAGTTTCATGTTTACCATGCAGCCTGAAAAGTCTCATAGTTTTTCTATGGAGAGTATGCATAAGCTCAGCAAATTTGCACTGGGCAGAGGTTTGCTCAAAAGTATGTTTACCTACAAAAATCCGGCACTGCACAAGGAAGTGCTGGGCTTGCAGTTTAAGAATCCGGTTGGGCTGGCTGCGGGATTTGATAAAAACGCTGCTTACCTGCATGAACTGCAATCCTTAGGTTTTGGATTTGTGGAAATTGGTACGGTTACGCCTAAACCTCAGCCCGGCAACGAACAGCCAAGGCTATTCAGGTTGCCAAAAGATAAAGCCATCATCAATCGTATGGGATTTAATAATGACGGCGTTGAAATTGTAAGAACCCGACTGGAGCTTTTTCATCAGCATAAAAAAAATAACGACCTGATTATTGGCGGAAACATTGGCAAAAACAAGGTTACAGCCAATGAAGATGCATGGAAAGATTACGTAATTTGTTTTAAAGAATTGTTTGATGTGGTAGATTACTTCGTGGTAAACGTAAGCTCGCCCAATACGCCCGGCTTACGCGCGTTACAGGAAAAAGACAGTCTGAAAAAAATATTTACAGAACTACAGAATATCAATAATCAAAAACAAAACAGTAAACCCATTCTGCTGAAAATTGCACCGGATCTCACTACAGAACAATTGAACGACATCATTTCATTAGCCGATGAAATAAATCTTGATGGTCTGGTAGCCACCAACACAACTATTTCACGTGAAGGTCTTACTACAGAATCATCTGAAATTGAAAAAATAGGAGCAGGCGGTTTAAGCGGAAAGCCACTACAGAAAAGGTCTACAGAAGTTTTACAATATCTTACAAACAATCTGAAAAAGAAAATTCCGATAATGGCAAGTGGCGGTATTTTTAATGCCGACGATGCAAAGGAGAAACTAAAAGCAGGAGCCGATTTGGTACAGGTTTACACCGGATTTATTTATCAGGGACCGGGCATTGCAAAAGATATCTGTAAAGGACTTGTGTAAAAAATATTTTTACTACATTTGCGCAACCAAGTTTAAAAATGAGCAATAAAATTAATTCCAACGAATCTATTCCTTCCGATAAGAAAAAAGTCATTGTATTAGGTAGCGGACCTAACAGAATTGGTCAGGGTATTGAGTTTGACTACTGTTGTGTGCACGGCTTAATTGCGATTAAAGAGTGTGGCTACGAAGCTATCATGATTAATTGCAATCCGGAAACAGTTTCTACCGATTTTGATGTAGCAGATAAATTATATTTTGAGCCTGTATTCTGGGAGCATTTGTGGGATATTATCGAGTTGGAAAAACCCGAAGGTGTTATTGTACAACTTGGCGGACAAACTGCCCTGAAATTGGCTAAACGCCTGCATGAAAGAGGAATTAAAATAATAGGCACTTCTTTCGATAATATGGACATTGCTGAAGACAGAGGTCGTTTCAGTGATTTATTAAAAGAATTAAACATTCCCTATCCTCAATACGGCACAGCGTACACAGCCGACGAAGCTATTGAGGTTGCCAACGAAGTAGGCTATCCTGTATTGGTGCGCCCCAGCTATGTACTCGGCGGACAAAGAATGCGTATTGTAATCAACGACGAAGAGCTGGAAAGCGCAGTAGTAAGCCTTTTAAAACATATTCCCGATAATAAAATATTAATCGACCATTTCCTTGACCGTTGTCAGGAAGCTGAGATTGATGCAATTTTTGACGGTGAAGATTTTATGGTAATGGGCGTAATGGAACACATTGAACCTGCCGGCATTCACAGTGGCGACAGCAATGCGGTACTTCCTGCGTTTAATCTTTCACCCATGGAAGTGACCACAATGGAACACTATGCCGAAAAAATTGCCAGAGCTTTAAACATAAAAGGTCTTATCAATATTCAGTTTGCGGTAAAAGACGGTAATGTATATGTGATTGAAGCCAATCCGCGCGCAAGCCGCACTACTCCATTTATTGCAAAGGCTTACAATGTTCCGTTCTTGAATATTGCTACTAAAGTAATGCTGGATGAAGCTAAACTCAAAGACTTCGACATTAAAAAGAAACTGAAAGGTTACGCCATCAAAGAACCTGTTTTCAGTTTTAATAAATTCCCTAAGGTAAATAAAGAGCTTGGACCTGAAATGAAAAGCACAGGCGAAGCTATCCGATTCATTAAAGACTTAAAAGACCCCTATTTCCGAAATCTATACAAGGAAAGAAGCATGAGATTAAGCAAATAATCACCTGATTAATATCATGTTTTTAGTTCAGAATTAAATTTTTACTTTTGTGTTCAAATAAAATACAAAAAAGTAGTTTTTTATAATTTTTTCTCATAAGCAGTTAGTTTTGGTTGCGGCCCCTGTCTTCACGGGGGCTTATTTTTTTGTATAACTCAAAAAATATATTTCACTCAGGCAACTTTTTTACACACCTTTGTGTCTATTAGTATAGAAAACACAAAGGGATTTGGAAACAATTTTACAAAGCAAAGAGATTAATACGCTGATAAAGGAAGCAATGAACGGACAGAGAGCTGCGCAGCATAGACTCTTTCAGAATTTTGCTCCGAAGATGCTGAGTGTTTGCAGATATTATATTTCCGATTTGCAGTATGCTGAAGATGTGATGATTACAGGTTTTTATAAAGTATTTACACATCTGAATACTTTCCGTTTCGAAGGTAGTTTTGAAGGATGGATCAGAAGAATTATTACGCGCGAAGCCATATCCTTTTTAAGAACTAATAAATCGGTTTTATTTGTTGAAAAGGATGAAATAACAGACACCGCTGAAGATTATACTAATGAAAACAATCTTGCAGAATACGATATAGATACACTACAGGAATTGATAGATAAACTGCCCGAAGGATATAAAACAGTGTTTCTTCTGTATGTGATGGAAGATTATTCACATAAAGAAATTGCAGCACTATTGAACATATCTGAAAGTACGTCAAAATCTCAATTGTTTAAAGCAAAAAAAATGCTGAAAAACAAAGCAGAAAACTTAAAAATGATAAGCCATGAAACCAGATAAAAATTCATTATTAAAAAATAAGCTGGAAAGCAGAACTATTCTGCCTTCAGCAGATGCCTGGTCTAAACTGGAAGCGAAACTTAACAATGAAGAAACAACCATAATTCCTCTAAAGAAAAAGAAAAATTATCTGTCAGTGGCAGCTTCGGTTATTGGAATTATTGCAATAGGCACAGCAATTTATTTTTTAATGAATACAAATACACAACAAGCGAATCAGAACAACTACACAGCAGTAGTTAAAGAACAAATGATTCCTCAACTAAATAATAATACTGTAGTTGAAACACAGCCAACTGTAACCGCAAAAACAGAAGAGAAACAATCTGCACCGATTAGTAATCATCCGGAGCAAGTGAATAAAACTAATAATACAACTCAAAATTATGCAGTTACTACTCCTGAAAAAGTTAATGATAAAAAAGACAACTTTACAAATAATAATAACTTGCCGCTAATTGCACAACAGGAAAAACAAAATTACAATGCAGATGATGAGGCTGATAAACTTTTGAACAAAGCAATGGAAGATGTTCAGAATAAAAAATATCGCAACGTACTTACTCAGGCAAAAGCATCTGTATTACTCGATGATGTGGAAACAGATATTAAGAACAACAAATCATTAAAATCTAAAATATACACCGAAGTAGATAAACGCTACAACCAAATAAAGACGGTATTTGTAGAGAAATAATCATTTATCTTTTTAAAATAAAATCAATTAATCAACACATAAAATATATACACTTATGAAAAACAAATTCATATTCTCATTTTTCTTCCTGTTAATAATCGGGATTACAAATGTACAGGCGCAGGACACAACTTATCTGTCAAAAGAAGAAATGATAGAGCGAATAAAAGAAGAAGAAAAAGAAGCTCTGAAAAAAGAAATTATATCCATCAATAAGCGCATGGAAAATGATGAAATTACTTTTGACGAGGCAGAAGAATTAAAAAAAGAAGCTGCGGAAAAACACGCCATTGCTATCGATAAAAGGATTGCAGCTCTCGACAACGCTATCAAAAAAGACAGCTTAGATTATGTTGTGATAGGATATCCTAAAAGAACTAGTGCGGGAGAGTTGGTATTTGCAGTAGGTGTAAATAATGCTCTGCAAAAAGGACAATCTCTCAACAACACAGATTTCAAAGGCATAGGAAGTCGCTTCGCTGAAATATCCATTTTGGCAACAACACGGTTTGCTGAAAAAAGTAATCTGATCAGATTAAAATACGGATTGGGGATACAGTTCAACGGGCTGAAACCTACTGATAACAGGTATTTCGTAACTAACGACAACATTGTTACGCTTCAGGATCATGCATTGGATTTAAAAAAATCCAAGTTCAATTTTTACAATCTCGTTGTTCCTGTATATCTCGAATTTGGCGGATATGAACTTACGGAAGGGAAAAGTGCTTACAAATTTTCTACAGCCAATAAATTCAAATTTGGTGTTGGCGGATATGCAGGCGTAAACATTGGCAACAGACAAAAATTAAAATATGAAGAAGATGGCAAGATGGTAAAAGAAAAAATAAAATCGTCTTACCCTGTTAGTCCGTTTGTGTATGGAC
>JAEWWO010000403.1 GCA_023396345.1 Bacteroidota bacterium | reverse complement strand
GAGTAAGAGATTTTGAAAAACAATTCTTACTGGAAATGGAATCAAAATTACCAAATGTTTTGGCTGAGTTTAAGAAAGGAGCTCTTCCTGAAGATGGTTTGAAACAAATGGTAGAATTGGCAAATGCTATTATACCGACTTTCAAAGCCAAAAAATAAAAAGCATTTAACTATAAAAACATTCTATATACCGGACACCTCAGCAATGAGGTGTCTTTTTGTAAGCACACGCCACTTTTGTAGGAACACGCCACATGGCGTGTTCTTACAGTTTATTTTTCTTAACCCTTTCTCTCTGCCGTGTTCCTGCATTTCTTGTCTTATGGCAAGATAATTTATATGCGTTGCTGTTAATTTTGAAAAAATAAAAATCAAATCATTATGGAAACAAATACAGTAGCATTTATAAAAATTCAGGCGGACTTTAATAACAATATTATCAGCAAAAATATTTCCGGTATCAGTAATGAAGAAGCCCTGATATTTCCGAATGGAGATGTCAATTGTATGAACTGGATTGTAGGACACTTACTCTTTGTAAGAAATGCATTAATTGAAATGTTAGGTGGAGAGCCTGTATGGAACAACGATGAATTTCTGTTTTATAATCGGGGCGCTAAACCGTTGGAGAATACAGATAAGTTTCCTCCGTTTGATACGCTGAAATCATATTTTAAAGATACAGAAAATGAGCTAAACAGAGTTTTAAATCGACTTCAGGAAATCAATGCTGACAGAATAGAAGATGTTGCCGGGATGGTGCTTCATGAGATTTATCACAGCGGACAGCTTGGTTATCTACGAAGAATTTTAGGTAAAGAAGGAATGATAAAATAACTTTTCACTTTCTTAAAAATCTCTGTGTCTTCGTGTCTTTGTGGCGTGGCGCACTAATTCTTATTTATCAGAAAAACAAAGGGCTTGTGATTATCCTTAATGGTCTTTTGTACCAGATGTTTTTTGCGGATGTGTCTGTATTTATTTACGTCAATCACTTCGTTAGCGGTGCAGAAGGCGTCAATGGTTTCGGAAAAAACAAGTAATTTGCTGATGCTTTTCAGATGTTGTTGCTTTTTGTGAAAGTCGCTGATTAAATTTTCGCCGACAATTATAATTTCTCTTTTTCGCATAAGTTTGAATTGTATAATTTTACAGCAGTAATAAAATTGCAATTTAAATATAGAACTATTTTAATGAAAGAAGATACATTTTTAGATATTTCATTATTTGATAACATACTCTTGTCGCCGTTAGACTGGGGACTGGGGCATACTACACGCTGTTTTCCGATTATAGAAAATCTTTTATCATTAAATAAAAATGTATTTATAGCCTGCGAAAAAGGATTTGCTTCGGAGAAAATATTGCAACAATCTTTTCCTGATTGTACTTATTTGCATTTGGATGGTTACAATATTCATTACGGAAAAAACAAAAATTCTTTTAATGTTGCTATTGCTGCGCAGATACCAAAAATACTCTCTTCCATTAAAAACGAAAATAAGATTTTACAAAAATGGATTGATGAGTATAAAATACAGCTCGTGATATCCGATAATCGTTACGGACTATATTCACACAGCATTCCCTGCATTTTTATTACACATCAGTTGCAGATAAAATTGCCTTTTGCATCTCTGGAAAAAACATTGCAAAAAATAAATTATAAGTATATCAATAAATTTACAGAATGCTGGGTTCCTGATTTTGAAGATACGCAACATAACATTGCAGGCGATTTATCGCATCCTGAAAAAATGCCGGATGTGCCGGTTAAATACATCGGTCCGCTGAGCAGATTAAAAAAAATAGCACAGGAAACAGTGCTTTACGATTTGCTGATATTGCTTTCCGGTCCCGAACCACAAAGAACCATTCTGGAAAATAAATTACTGGAAATTATTCCGCAGAGAAAAGAAAGAATTTTATTGGTAAGAGGTTTGGCAAATACGGAAAAACAAATTTCCGGTTTTAATAATGCTGAAATAGTAAATTATCTGCATGCTGATGCATTGTCTCAAAAGCTTGCGCAAAGCCGCTTTGTGCTCGCGCGGTCGGGTTATACAACTGTAATGGAAATGATTGATTTGCAAAAAAAATGTATTTACATTCCCACACCCGGACAAACAGAGCAGGAATATCTGGCTAAAAAACTTCACCAACAAAAATGGGCATTTAGTTTTGAGCAAAGTGAAGAAAACTACAATGAAAAGATTGATGAAGCGTTGGAGGTAATGAGGCAATGTGTCAATTAGCAAATGTGATAAAGAGCTAATGTGGTAATGTACGAATGAAATAATAACTTCCATCTTCGTTCTTCCATCTCCCAACTTCGTACTTCAAGCTCCTAACCTCAACCTCAACCTCACTCCCTACTTCATAGAAATAATACTATCTACCAAATATTTGGTGTTACCGCGCCAGGGCAGGGCGCCGTTGTATTCCTTGTAATGCAGGTCGAATATTTTACCGGCGTTTACAGAAAGAGAATCGTAGATTTCTTTATTTTCAATAGAAAATTCAAACTCGTTGGACTGTACGCCTGTGCCGGAGCGGCTTCTGGCCAACCCTTCCTGAATTAGTTTGCCCTCATAGGTTTTAAAAACCTGACCTTTGCGTACGGCGAAATTCAGGTAACCCGATTTTACACCTTCGCCAAAAACAAAATAATATTTCCAGTAGAATAATCCACCGAAAATAACAATAAGTGCAAGAATGGTTATTAATATACCTTTTTTCATGGTTTATATATTTATATGCAAATGTACTATGAAAATTTAGGAATATTTAAAAGGAATATGTAGGTTTCTAATTTGAATAATTTTTTTGTGAATTGGTAATTTAAATTAAAAAGATGTAAAAGTATTTTATTGAAATAATATATTGTATATTGCAAATAATTCACGTTAAATTATATCATATGAAAACACGGCTACTATTATTATCAATGTCTTTTTTGCTTCTTTTTTCTTGTAAAAAAGATACTCTGGAAAATAAAATATCAATAGAAGAAAACAAAGATCTTTCTTACTTTGTAGATAAATCACAAGCTCAAAATGCTGCGATTAAATTTGTAAATAGTTTAAATGAAAATAATAAGAAAGCACCTACAGTTGCACCTTCTGCACAAGCTATGGGTAGTGTTAATTTAAATAGAGACAAAACCGTAAAAAGTACTTCTAATATAAAATCAACGGATAATGTAAGTTCTATTTATGTTGTAAATTTTAACGAAGGAGGTTTTTGTCTTTTAAGTAATAAAACAAACGCAGAACCCATCCTTGCATTTTCTGAGGAAGGAAGTTTTGATTTTAAGGATAATACAAATGCAGGACTTAAAATTTGGTTAGAGCAAACTTTAGAGGATATTGAAAATAGTGATAATTTATCAAGCTCTCAACTTTCTCAAAATAAAACCTCTTGGGCTCAACTGATTGATAACACAGTTGCGTCTTCTTATCAAGGTTCTGATTATCAACAAAGGAGCACAGCATTCAATCAGCGAATGTATCAATTACTTACAGCAAGTGGTTATAATTCTACTGTTATACCTTTATCTGCAGCTGCTGACTATCTACCGACCGATAGATTAAATCATTTTAAATCCATTGCACAGCAAAAAGGCTCTCCGGAACAGTTTACTATTGTAGAGATATTAGATAAAACAATTAATACTCAAGTAGGACCTTTGATTGGCACTAATTGGCATCAAAATCCTCCTTTTGGTTCATTAGTGTTAAATCAATTAGCGGGTTGCACGGCTGTAGCTGCCGGACAAATAATGTTTTATTATAAATATCCCACAACATATAATTGGAATAATATGGTAAATACTGATATACCTACCCAGAATGATGTTTCTTATCTTATGCAAGACTTAGGAAGGAGCTTTAATATGTTGTATGAAATTGGCGGACAATCAGGAGCTTACAATAGACATGTAAAGTCCGGATTAGAAAGTTACGGCTATAGTGTAATTAAAAAAGATCATTCTATAGCAGATGTAGACCACTTTTTATCAACTAATCGTCCTGTATATATGAGTGGAAATAGAACAGGAATTTTAGATGGATTGATTTCTTATGATGGTCATGCTTGGGTTTGTGAAGGTAGAAAGTTGTATGAGCCAAATAAAGCATTTAGAATAGAGTGGCAAACGAACTCTTATGATTATGAAACAAACGGAATAGAATATTTTCAACCGGGTAACAGAACCGCATATTATTATATGAATTGGGGTTGGGGTGCTGATAATAATGGCTGGTTTTTTTCTACTTCACATGAACAGCAATCCGGAAGGGATTATAAATATGCACGCGAAAATCTTTATATAACTAAAAATTAATTGCCATGAAAAATCTTTTTCTATTCAGTCTGTTATTTATTAGCACTCTATTGATTAGTTGCGAAAGAAGAATTGTTGATGATATACCACACTTACATCAGCTATATATTCAGTTTGTCAATCAGAAAGGAGAGAATGTTTTAAAAGATGTAGCTATTGAAAAGCTTAAAAACAACATTGAGGTTTTAGCAGATGAGGATGGTAATAAAATATTGTATTCCATTAAGTATGTTAAATATGAAGAAAAAGAATATTTATACATACAAGCGTCATCTATGCCGGGAGTGTATTTAAAAGAAATAAACTATACTATCAAAAGCAAAGAAATTTTTGGAGATGAAGAATGGCATTATATAAAGTCTACTTGGGTTAAGAATAATAATAATGCTGTTTCTGAAATGGTTAGTATAGATGAACAGATATTGCAGCAAGAAAAAATTAATGAGTTTTTGAGATTATATACCTTTAGAACTAAATAGGGCTGTTTCTGTTCTCTTAATAAAAACCAAATTGTTACTTTATTGTATATACGCTGAAGTTGGAATAGCTTATATCAAAAAAGTAGTTTTACAAGCAAAAAATGTATCTTTGCACTTTCATTTTTCAGGACGAGAACCGTAAGAATAATATTAAATTTGCTTTTCTTTTAAAAAAAGAGTAAAATTTAATAAATAAAAACTTTGTCAGTTTGCAAAAGTTTCCTACCTTTGCCGTCCGTTAAAAACAAAAGTTATGGCCAGAGTATGTCAAGTTACAGGAAAAAGACCCGTTAGCGGACATAATG
>JAEWWO010000399.1 GCA_023396345.1 Bacteroidota bacterium | reverse complement strand
GTATTGATTTCATTTACATCTTCATTTTAAGATTTACCCAGCCATTGATTAAATCTATTGAGGCAAAATGCTCTCCGTCAACTGCCATAAAATGATATTCCTTTTTAAGAATACCAATTTTTTTTGCGTACTGAACTGCACATCTGCCGCCGTTTCCACACATAGAACCTTCATTTCCGTTGGCATTATAATATTTCATTTCAAAGTCGTATCCTTCTTTATTTCTGATGATGATAAGACCATCGCCTCCAATCCCAAACTTTCTGTCGCACAATTTTTTTATTTGTTCTGATGATAATTCTACTCCGTTTTCCCTTCCGTCAATCATCACAAAATCATTTCCTGTACCCTGAAATTTATTGAAAAGCAGTTTCATTTTTAGCTGAAAAAATTTATATTAAATTAAAAAATCAAAAATATTGCCACAATTTAAATTGCGGAGAGAATCTGCAGCACCTGCTGAATGGTTTTATCTACGGCAGTTTTGCCATCTTTAGAAAAAGTTTTGTTCACCCGGTTGGCTACTACCGTATTTATGCTCAGGCATTGATGACCCAATAGTTTGCCCATGCCATAAATAGCACTTGTTTCCATTTCAAAATTCACGATTCTGTGTTGCCCATATCTAAAGTGTGAAAGTGAATCTACCAGTTTTGGAAATTGTAATCCAAGTCTTAATACACGCCCCTGCGGACCATAAAAACCCGGACAGGTAACGGTGATGCCATGATGAAATCCATCGACAAAATGCTTCATAACAGATGTTCCTGCCGATGCAATATAAGGCAGAGAAAAATTTCTGTCGAGTTGTGTATGTGCTATAAAATGCTGAATCAATTCTTTTTCCTCATCGTTATTTTGCAGACGATAATAGTTCAGCAGATTGTCTATCCCCAAGCCGTGTGTTCCCACTACCATAGCATCTACGGGAATATCGCCCTGTAATGAACCACAAGTACCAATACGTACAATGGTAAGTGGTTGCAGTCTTTCTTTAATTACCCTGTCTTCAAAATCTATATTTTTAAGTGCATCCAGTTCATTCATCACAATATCAATATTATCAGGACCAATGCCCGTAGCCACGCAGGAAATTCTTTTAGAACCTATGGTTCCTGTGTGTGTTATAAACTCTCTGTGCTGACATTTTACTTCGATGGTATCGAAATATTTACTCACTTCAGCTACCCTTCCCGGATCGCCTACAGTTATAATTGTATCTGCAAGTTCTTCGGGGCGCACATCGAGATGATAGATAGCTCCTCTGCTGTTGATAATTAATTCGCTTTCGGGTATTGGCTGATTCATAATAATATGTTTACTACAAATTTCGCATTAAATTCTTAAAATAGTTTATTTTACCTTGTCAAAATATAAAGATTTATTATCTTTGCATCCCATCGGAATAAGGCTCTGTGGCCGAGGGGTTAGGCAGAGCTCTGCAAAAGCTTGTACAGCGGTTCGAATCCGCTCGGAGCCTCTAAGAATCCTGTAATTGTTACAGGATTCTTTTATTTTTACACAAAATATTTTCATGCAAAAAATAATACTCGCTTCCAAATCTCCCCGTCGCAGTCAATTGTTACAAATGGCAGAAATTGATTTTGAAGTGATGGTGGCAGAAACCGATGAAACTTATCCTGCTGATTTACCTGTACAGAAAGTACCGCAGTATATTGCTTTAGAAAAAGCATATGCCGTAAAAGCAAAGATAAATGCGAATGACAGTATTATTATTGCAGCAGACACCATTGTTACCATCAACAATAAAATTATTGGCAAACCTGAAAACCGCAAACATGCCATAGAAATTTTAGAAGAACTCAGCGGTAATACGCATCAGGTAATTTCCGGAGTTGCTATATTGTACAAAGAGAAAGAATATATTTTTTCAGAAACTACAAATGTGACCTTTCATTTCTTAAACAAAGAACAAATAATTCATTACGTAGATAATTATCATCCGTTCGATAAAGCAGGAGCCTACGCCATACAGGAATGGATTGGTGCCATTGGCATTAAAAGTATTGAAGGGGATTATTACAATGTAGTAGGACTGCCTGTAAGTAAGGTGGTACAAGCATTAGAAGAGATTGATAAATAGCTGATATTTTCTCAATTTATTTTTTATAATTAATAATAGATATAACTTTAAAGAAATATTTTATTACCCTATAAAGAACATGCTATGAAAAAATTATTGTTGCTTCTGGGTATTATCACTGTTGTAATGTGCAATGCTAAAGCACAATCATTATAAACTTCTACCGGTTACCTTTGGTGGATTGATCAGGGAATAAGTGCGCCATACAAGTTTTGCACAACAAGATTTTATCTCATTTTCTGCTACGGCAAATTATTACGACAACAAATGGCTATACAAACTCCGCTTTCAAACAAATGAAAGTTTTGAGTTTTTTAGTTCTAATCAATTTACTGAAGTGGGATTTATGATGGGTAAAGCACAGATTAAAAAGTTAAGCAGACTTTCAATAAGTGCCGGACCGGGTGTTGCATTTGGTAATTACAAACAAAGGTTTATGATACCTGAGGCCTCAGATTATATTTACATTAAAAGAAAATTTTTCTCTCCTGCACTTTTGATAGAGGGAGAAGCTTCCTTAACACCATTAAAATATTTCGGAATAGGATTATTTGTCAACGCTAATGTCAATACAAAAATCCCAATCATGGGCATTGGAGCAAGATTATCGCTTGGGAATATGAGATATCAATAACCTTAAAGAACAGATATATCAAATCTATAATTCAAACTTTACTCCTACCGTTTCGGCAACAGTACGTAAGTCTTCATACACAACATTCAGCATAGGAATACCTTTTTCTCTTCTGATGTATTCCTGCTCGCGCTCCGGATCTCCCGGTATCAGCACCTTATCAAAACCCGGAGCAGGATTGGCTTTTCTGAACCGCTCAATCCAGTTGTCCATATGCTCTTTAAATTCATCTGCCGGTCTGAAAGCATCTACCCGCATAGCTCCTACAAAATGGCCCAAACCTTCACCGGGCATATTTTCGGGCATAGGCACGTAAGCCGGAAAAGGCGGCGCCCACGGACCATAAGATGCACCGCTTAATACAGCAGAAAAAATATCTACCAGACTACCCAATATGTATCCTTTATGACTTGAATGCTCTATATCACTTCCTAAAGGCAACATAGATCCTTTTTCTTTTAAAGCCGATGCATTAGAGGTTGATTGCCCTTCCTCTGTCTGCACCCATCCCACCGGAGCATCTTTACCTAAGCGTTGCAGAATTTCCAGTTTACCGTTAGAAGCTGTTGTTGTTGCAAAGTCTGCTACAAAAGGCGGCTGCTTTTTTGCCGGTATTGCTACTGCAATAGGATTGGTTCCCAGCATTCTTTCTCTGGACAAAGCAGGTGCTACCAAAGCACTGGCATTGGTCAATGCACACCCAATCATATCGTGTTCCAAAGCCATCATTGCATGATAACCTGCTATACCAAAATGATTACTGTTTTTAACAGCCACCCATCCTGTCCCCACATTTGCAGCTTTCTCTATGGCAATCTTCATAGCGTAAGGAGCTACAACTAATCCCAAACCTGCATCTCCGTCTACAACAGCCGTAGAGGGGGTTTCATGAACGATTTTAATTTGAGGTACCGGATTTACTCTTTTGTTTTGCCACAAGCGAACATAACCACTTAAACGCGCCACGCCGTGACTGTCAACCCCGCGCAAATCGGCGCTGAGCAAAGTATCTGTAGCGATTGCGGCATCCTGTTCTGAACAACCAATCGCTCTGAAAATATTGAAAGTAAAGTCTTTTAAATTCTTGTATTGTATCAGCTTTTCCATGTATGCAAGGTAACTAAAAAACTGATGTTAATTTGATTTGATTATAATTATATAACGCATAAACGCGCCATATGGCGCGTCTCTACATTTGAATTCTAATAATAAACACTTCTGTTATTCTGTCTTATCCGATTAACCCCTTTTCTGCAAGATATTCTGCAATCTGAATTGTATTGGTAGCAGCACCTTTGCGCAGATTGTCGCTTACAATCCACATGTTCAGTGTGTTTGGCTGAGATTCATCTCTTCTTAATCTGCCCACAAATGTATCATCCTTATCATGTGCATTCAAAGGCATAGGATATACATTATTCTGAACATCATCTTCCACTACTATACCGGGAGCTTCAGATAAAATTTTTCTTACTTCATCCAAATCAAAATCGTTGACAAACTCTACGTTTACACTCTCGCTATGTCCGCCCATCACCGGTACTCTTACTGTTGTTGCAGTAACTTTGATGGAATCGTCGCCCATAATTTTACAGGTTTCTTTTACCATTTTCATCTCTTCTTTGGTATATCCATTTTCAAGAAAAACATCAATGTGCGGTAAAGCATTCATATCAATTTTGTGTGCATATGCTTTAACATCGCTATCTACATTATTTCTTTCGTTCGTTAACTGATCCACACCTTTTTTACCTGAACCGGTAACACTCTGGTAAGTGCTTACCACAACTCTTTTAATTTTATATTTTTTATGCAGAGGAGCCAGAGCAACCACCATTTGAATGGTTGAGCAATTGGGATTGGCAATAATTTTATCTTCGGGTGTTAATACATCTGCATTTACTTCGGGAACTACCAGTTTTTTTGTAGGATCCATGCGCCATGCAGACGAATTATCTACCACTGTAATACCTGCTTCTGCAAATTTAGGAGCCCAATCGGTAGACGTAGCGCCGCCTGCAGAGAAAATAGCCACATCAGGCTTAATGTCAATAGCATCCTGCAAACCAATTACCTTATATTTTTTTCCTTTGAAATCAACTTCTTTACCAACGCTTTTTTCAGAAGCTACAGGGTATAATTCGGTTACAGGAAAATTTCTCTCTTCCAACACCTGCAACATTTTTGAGCCTACCAAGCCGGTTGCTCCAACGACAGCTACTTTCATTTTTTAAAATTTTATTTTATTGTTTTAATGTTTAAAAAGTGATTATGAAAAAAGCCTTTCTGTTTTAAGGAAAGGCTTTTATTATCTTATAAACACACAAGTATATTGCCTCTCCTTTACAGTGGGGTAATAATCTTTGTGTATTTCTTATTCATCATCATGGTGCAAATGTAATACGTTTAAAGTATTAAACAAATAATTATCTATATTTTTTCAAAAGATTGTTTTTCTTAAAATCTTTATTGTAAAAACGATTGTTTATTAGAATAAATCTAAATAATAAGAATAAGGATTTATATCATTAACCAAATTTGTAGCATGTTGATTTACAAAAGGTTAAATTATTACGGAAACCTTTTATTTACTCCTGTTTTATTCTATTTTAGTAAGAATAAAACACGTAAAATAAGATACTATGACAGCAAAAGAAAAAAAATTAAGACCTGCTCAAAAGCAAAGAAAGCAACCGGGAACGGAAGAAAAAATGAGCCCTCAACCAGAATTTACACCAAGCGAAAAGATAAAAAAGCTTACAGATAAAGTAGCAATTATCACCGGCGGCGACAGTGGTATTGGGAAAGCAGTAGCACTATTATTTGCTAAAGAAGGAGCAAAAATTGTTTTGTCGTTTCTTAATGAAACAAAAGACGCAAAAGAAACAGCAGCATTGATAGAAGAATATGGATCTGAAGTATTGATGATTAAAGGAAATATTGCAGAAGAAGCTCATTGCAAAAGCATTGTTTCGCAGACAATGAAAAAGTTCAAAAGAATTGATATTGTAATAAATAATGCAGCAGTACAATATCCGCAAAAATCATTTGAAAAAATTACTACAAAGCAGTTACATAAAACTTTTGAAACAAATATTTATCCGCATTTCTATTTAACAAAAGCAGCATTAAAACATCTAAAAAAAGGAGCAAGCATCATCTGTACTACTTCTGTGACGGCATACAGAGGCAGTCATCATTTAATTGATTATGCTTCTACAAAAGGTGCCATTGTTGGGTTTGTGCGTTCGTTATCTCTTGCTTTAGCTGATAAAGGCATCCGCGTAAATGGCGTAGCGCCCGGACCAATCTGGACACCTTTGATACCCTCAAGCTTTGACGCAAAACATGTGTCTACCTTTGGTTCTGACACACCCATGCAACGGGCAGGTGAACCGAATGAAGTTGCTCCCAGTTATCTGTTTTTAGCAAGCGAGGATGCAAGCTATATCACAGGTCAGGTATTGCATCCAAACGGAGGAGAAATTATAAACAGTTAATCTTTTTCCTTATGCCAGTCTTATAAAAGGAATTAAGACATACCACATAATATATAAAAGAGAAACCCCCATGATAGCATCTATTCTTTGAGGTTTCTCTTTTTTGTTCATAAATATCCACAACATTCTTATCAATATAAAAGCATGCAATGCAGTGAGAATTATTTCATTGCCATACGCACCCATTAATTCAGTTTTTCCTTTTAATAAAATAGCCGTTATAGTAGCAATCGCAACAGAAAGTATAGCAACCAATGTAGCTTTTGTTTTTCCTAAAAGCACCACCAGTGTAACTTTTCCTGCTGCTTTATCTGCATCATAATCAGGCATTCCGGACATGATTATTGCAGGAACAATTGAAAAGAATAATGGAATGGAAACAAGTATGGGCAAGGAATCTGTGATAGTTCCGCCCTGAAAAATATACCCACATAAAATGATTGCCATACTGTGTGTAAAACCAACAGTAACTTCTCCAAACGCACGATGCGAAAGTTTAACCGGTGGCCATGTATAGAACAATGCTATGAGAGATAAAACAATTACGAAAGGTAATAATACATAAGCAGGAGCCGGTGATACAAAAGCTATGCAACACAGCAATACTGCGCAAAAGACAAGAATATAGTTAATAGCTTTTTTAAATCTCTTTACCGGAATCAGATTTTCTACCAACACTCTTGAACCTCCGGAAAACGGACTGAAATTTTTATTCTTACTGTCTGACGAGTAATCATAATAATCATTACTAAATAC
>JAEWWO010000392.1 GCA_023396345.1 Bacteroidota bacterium | reverse complement strand
CGTATGACGGTTATCTTTATACACGCTTCCGCGACGGTAAAGTAGCTAAAATACACCCGGAAACGTACCAGGCTACCATTGTACATCAGGGTCCTTATGGCTCACAATATGGCCAGGCGATAAATCCCCAAAAACCTTACCTGTTATATATAACACTGCATTCCAATGCTACGCCGGTTGCATACAGACAGGGCATAATGGTACTGGATTTACGCCCAGAGCATATCAATGAAGGGTTTAAACGTATTAATGCTCCGGGCGGCAGCGGTTTCCGCGACGGGCCTGTAGAAGAAGCAATTTTCAATTATCCTAAAGATATAAAATTTGATAATGACGGTAATATGTTTATTGCTGACTATGGAAATCACTGTATCCGTATGTTGTCTGTAGATGGAATAGTAACCACGGTGGCCGGGCAACCTGGTACAGCAGGATACAAAGATGGCGGGCCGGTACAGTCTCTGTTTAATCAGCCTTGGGGCGTAGCTGTAAATGAACAGGGGGATATATACGTAGCTGACTGGAGCAACGCGCGAATCAGAAAACTTGTTATTGAATAAATCAGCATTAATTTTTTTATTCTATTAAAACACAAATATGGCAGATAAGTTTATTTATATATTAAAAGTAATTTCAGCATTTTGCTTGTTTTTTTTCTTTTTATTTCCTGAGAACGCTTCAGCGCAGCAAACTAAGGAATTAATTATTTCAGGTACTGTTGTAAATGAAAATGGAGAAAAGTTATCCGGTGCTTCCGTTTATTTCAAAGACAAACCGGCCGGTGGAACCTCAAGCGATAACGATGGTAATTTCAGCATCCGTGCACAGTATGGCGACAGGTTAGTGTTTAATTATGTGGGATACGATCCTGTAGAGTATGTTGTTGTTGAATCAAAAAATAATCTGCACATACAGTTTTCAGCTAAAGAAACAGTTCTTGATGAAGTTATCGTAGTAGGACTGGGAGCTTCACAAAGAAAAATAAGTTCTGTAGGAGCTATTACTTCTGTAGATGTGAACCAACTTCAGTCGCCAGCACCTTCTATTAGTAACCTTCTTGGTGGACGGGCAGCCGGTATTATTTCTCTGCAAAGCAGTGGAGAACCGGGCGCCAACATTGCTGAATTCTGGGTACGCGGGATTGGCACATCCGGCGCCAACAGTAAGGCTCTTGTGCTTATAGACGGATTGGAAGGTGACCTTAATACTATAGATCCTGCAGATATAGAGAGTTTTTCAATTTTAAAGGACGCTTCTGCTACTGCAGTATACGGTGTAAGGGGAGCTAATGGAGTTGTGTTGGTAACCACCAAAAAAGGTATCGTAGATCGTATACAAATTACGGGACGTGTTAATTCCACCCTCTCTCGTCTGAATCGTTTGCCGAAATATTTAAGTGCTTATGAGTATGCACAACTAGCTAACGAGGCTTCTGTTGTAAGAGGGGATGCGCCTCTGTACAATGAAACAGAATTAGGAATTATACAGCACAGACTTGATCCCGATATGTATCCTGATGTAAACTGGCAAAAAGAAATTCTTAACAATACATTTTGGCGTCAAAGTTATTATGCAAGCGGTAGAGGAGGTAGTGAAGTGGCCCGGTATTTCTTAAGCCTGGGTGGTAACTCAGAAACCGCTGCTTATAAGGTTGACAGAAACAGTGTTTACAGTTCAAATGTTGGATATAATACTTACAACTATCGGATTAACCTTGATATAAATTTAACAAAAAGCACAAAGATTTTTTTAGGTTCAGACGGTTTTCTCTCTAAACTTGATCAACCCGGTGTGGCAAATACTAATTACATATGGGGCGCGCAGGCCAGGCTTACTCCGGTAGAAATTCCTATGCAGTATTCAAATGGACTACTACCGGGAACAGGTTCGGGAGAACGCTCATCGCCATATGTATTAATTAACCGTACAGGCAGGGCATCAGATCAAATTTATAAAGGAAAATCTACCATTTCCTTAAACCAAGATCTTTCGAAACTATTAAATGGACTAAAATTCCGTGTACAGGGAGCATACGATTTACACAGCTATTTCTCTGAACGCAGAACGGTACAACCTGCACTCTACGAAGCTACAGGAAGAAATTACGATGGCAGCCTTATTATGACAGAAAAGGTTCAAGAAAGAAAAGCATCGTATTCGAGATCTACCAGGCAGTATCGTAAATATCACTTGGAGGCTGTTGTCAATTACGACCAGATTTTCGGCGGTGACCACCGAACTTCTGCTTTAATTTATTATTATATAAGTGATGCTAAAGATACAAGAGATGCGACAAGCAATTTAGAAGCTATACCCTTGCGCTATCAAGGTGTTTCCAGTAGACTGACCTATGGCTTTCGGGATATTTATCTGTTGGATGTTAATTTCGGTTATACCGGTTCAGAAAACTTTCAGCCCGGAAGACAATACGGCTTTTTCCCGTCTGTGGCAATTGGTTGGGTTCCTACAGGCTATAATGCAGTAAAAAATGTTGTTCCATGGTTAGACTACCTCAAGATAAGAGCCTCATATGGTACTGTTGGTAATGATCGTATTACAGATATTAGATTTCCTTATTTAACGAAAGTTAATCAGGGTTCAGGAAGTATATGGGGTTTACCAAATATTGAAACCATTTCAGAAACCCGTATAGGAGCAGATAATCTGGCTTGGGAAAGAGCTATTAAAACCAATATAGGGGTTGAAGGAAAACTTTTAGATAACAAGATAGATTTTGTTGTTGATTTTTTTGAAGATCAGCGAAATGGCATCTTTCAGCAACGGGTGCAAGTTCCTGAATATGTTGGTGTTATATCCAATCCTTTTGCTAACGTAGGTAAAATGAAAAGTTCCGGAGCAGACGGTAACATAAGCTACAGCGGAAAAATTTCATCAGATATTAGTTTTACAATCCGTGGCAATTTTACATATTCTAAAAATATTGTACTGAATTGGGAGCAAGCATATTTAGAATATCCTTATTTGGAATACAATGGATTTCCTTACAATTCTATCAGAGGATATCAGGCTATTGGATTATTTAAAGATGATGATGATATTAAGTACAGTCCACAGCAAACATTTGGAGAGGTAATGCCCGGCGATATAAAATACAAAGATGTTAATGGAGATGGTGTAATTAATTCTCTTGATAAAGTGCCTTTAACGCACAGTAATTACCCTTTGACAATGTTTGGTACCGGAGGAGAGTTTCGTTACAAAAATCTTTCTGTAGGTATACTGTTCAAGGGAACAGGAAAAACTTCCTTTTTCTATGTTGGCCAGGCAACCAGAGTAAATGATGTAACTGAGATAAACGGAATGGGATACATGCCATTCTATCAAGGTAATGAAGGAAATGTGCTTACTTTGGCTTTAGACCCAGCAAACCGCTGGATACCTAAAGACTACGCATTGGCGCATGGAATAGATCCGGCATTAGCAGAAAATCCTAACGCTCTGTTTCCGCGCCTGCAATACGGAAATAACAATAATAATAGTCAGTTGTCTTCATTTTGGCAAGGAGACGCACGCTACTTGCGGTTACAGGAAATAACTCTTAATTACCGTGTGATTCCATCGTTTATGAAAAAAATAGGTGTAACCTCTATGGATTTGCAAGTTGTAGGAACAAATCTTTATACATGGGATAAAGTAAAAATATTTGATCCGGAACAAGCAGCATGGAATGGGCGCAAATATCCAATACCCTCTACTTATTCTTTACAAGTCTACATTAATTTTTAATACTACAGAAAAATAAACTATTATATGAGAGCCTTAACTATCATAAAAAAAATATCACTTTTCGTCTTTATTGCTCAATTGGTTTTGATGGGGGCATCGTGTAAACGTTATTTAGATATTGGCAATTATTTTGACGATGAATTCAATATAGACTCAGCATTTGCCAATGCCCGATATATGGAAGCTTATATGTGGGGTGCAGCAGCTATGTTTCCTGATGAATCCAATACAATTCGCTTTGGCTACACTCCGGGACCTATGGCTACAGACGAAGGAATTAATGGCTTAACGGGAGGTGGATCATCCAACGTATATTACGGAATGGACTTCATTACAGGAAATATAACACCAGATTTTTACGGATCCGGAGGAGGCCCTCACGGCAATCTAAACCAGTGGGGCAGATATTATAAAATAATACGTAAGTGCAATTCTATTCTCCAAAACATGGATATGCCGAGGGATCTGAGCACTGTAGACAGGCTCCGTATTGAAGGATATACACGGTTTATTCGCGCTTACGCATATTATAATTTGCTGGTAGATTTTGGTCCACCCATATTGCTCGCCGATGAAGTTGTGAATACAAACGAATCACTCGAATATTATGATAGACCAAGGGCTACTTTTGATGAAGCGATGGATTATATCTGTTCTGAGTTTGAAAAGGCAGCATCGCTGATGCCAAATGAAGTGGGTATTCTTGATTTTGGAAAGCCTACGAAAGGAGCGGCGTATGCTTTAATAGCAAGACTTCGCCTAATACATGCCAGCCCGTTATTTAACGGAGGTCCGTCTGCCAGGTCTTATTTCGGCAACTGGAAACGCTCTACAGATAATGTAAACTATGTGTCACAAGAATTCGACGAAAGTCGCTGGGCGGTAGCTGCGGCGGCAGCAAAAAGAGTAATGGACATGGGACTATATGAACTTTATACTGTGCCGTCAGACGAAAGAACACCTGCTCTTCCCGAGGGTGTTACATCCGATCCGTCTTTCTATAATACATATCCGGATGGAGCTTCTGGAATTGATGCGCTTAGGTCGTATTCTGATATTTTTACAGGAGAGTCAGTAGCCGCTATCAATAAAGAGCTAATTTGGGGCAGAAATACAGATTATATGGTGGAGCCTATCAGCAGAGGCTCAATGCCTCCAACTTTAGGAGGTTGGGGCAGGTTTTCTGTAACGCAAAAAGTAGTTGATGCTTATCTTATGTCAGATGGCCGCACAAAAGAAGAAGCCCGGGGCAGCACTTATTTCGAAACAGTGGCAGATCTTCCTTCCGGCGGAACTTTTGATGACTTATTCACGGAAAAACCAATATCATTCTCCGGATATCCGTTAAATGCGGGTGTCTTTAAAATGTATGCTAATCGTGAAATGAGATTTTATGCGTCTATTGGATTTAATGAGGCTGTGTGGCAGGCAATGTCAAGTACAACACTCAACAACCATACAGCTAAGTATTATTATCAGGCAGTTGACGGGAGAGGAGGCGTAAGCGCTACATCTCCTAATTATCCTATTACTGGCTATGTAATCAAAAAATTTAACCATCCTTATGATGCTTTTACCGGTACGGGTGCACGACATATTTCTAAAACTTATCCTATTATACGCTATGCAGAAATCCTCCTTTCATATGCAGAAGCACTCAACAATTTAACAGGTACGCATAATGTGAATATCGGTGAAGCAACTTATACGCTTAGTCGCAATGCCGAAGAAATAAAAAAAGCTTTTAACAATGTACGTTACCGTGCAGGTCTTCCCGGCTTATCCGATACTGAAGTCAGTAACGTTGCCATAGTTCAAAAACAAATAGAAAGAGAACGCATGGTTGAATTTTTATGGGAAAACAGACGCTTTTACGATGTGCGCCGATGGGGTATTTACGAAGAAACAGAGCGCGAACCTATTCGCGGAATGAATCCAGACGGTGCAGATAAAGAAAGCTACTACAGACGTACTATACCGGCTACCTCGTCATTTCTTAAACGCATTGTAGACAAGAAACTTGTTTGGGTGCCTATACCCCGTTCAGAAATGCGCAGACTGCCTTCTTTGGACCAAAATCCCGGTTACAATTAATTAAAAAAATAAGAAATAAACAGCAATAAAATACATTTCGTTTTACATTTAAATATTAATATATGAAATTAACTTGTATAACCACAGTGTTCCTTCTTATAATTTATACATCATGCAAAAAAAACGATATATTCGAAAAAGAAATGTATAAAAATCAGGTAGCTTTGATTAGCAAAGATCCGAATAATATTTTTGAAGAAATCGTTCAGTTGACAGGAGAAGAAGAAATCGGATATATAGCTGCTTCCGTCGGAGGTACTCATGCTCCGCAGAAAGACTTAGTTATAGAATTGGAAGAAGATGAAGAGCCGCTTAACATATATAATTGGTCCCAGTTCGACGCAAACGAGAGCATGTATGCAAAACAGCTTCCCAAAAACAGGTATGAAATTGCAGATAACAAAATTATAATCAAAGCAGGGGAGCGTACAGGCAGAACAATGATTAAGTTGTATCCGGACGGTTTGTCTCCGGATTCGAGTTATTTTATATCCTTAAATGCTAAAGGAGCTTCAGATGTTGAAGTAAATCCAAAGAAAAAAACAATACTTTTTCAGGTACTTATTAAGAACGACTATGCTTCACAAGCAGAGAACTCATTTTATACAATGACAGGATTAATTAATAATATGCCTACTGCTGCCAACAAGGAGTTGTTTCCGCTTACTTATAACAGTGTCCGTATGATAGCGGGAAATGAAACTTTCCAGCCGAACGAAGCAGCTATTAATAAAACTTCTCTAATACTTGAAATTGATGAAAACAACAAGGTAACTGTCAAATCGTATAAGGGTCTTGAAGTAACTCAACTTGATGGCGACCCATTGTATCCAAACATATTTAAAATTGAAGAAGCTTACGGGAGAAGGACAAATGTATTTCTCCTATCATATAAATATACAATCGGAAAGGTTACAAATACGATGAAAGAACGGGTAGAAATGCAGGTTAGATAGTGAAAAAGTGTGGTTAGTGCCATCAAATCCTTCATTGCATTCTACAACAAAAACGGTTTTAGTGTTTCGGTATTTACCGAACGGTTGTCATTCTGGCTGTCGCTGTACTTTTGCTTAGTGGTCACAGTTTGAGGATTAGATAGCGGTAATAAGTAATATTTACTCAAAAGGGTCTTTTATGCTATAATACTGAATTAAAAGAGAATGTTTGCCAGCTATTGTTAAAATTAGATGTATCAAATAAAAAAGCAGTTACATTTTTAAAAAAGTAACTGCTTGATTTTTGTGGGCCCACCTGGACTTGAACCAGGGACCACCTGATTATGAGTCAGGTGCTCTAACCAGCTGAGCTATAGGCCCGGAATTTTAAAATAGTTATATTTAAAAATTCGAGGACTGCAAAGTTAATGAAATATTCAAATTAAAACATTTATTTTCGGGCAAAATTTATGTAATGGAGAAAATTAAAAATATCATATTCGATTTAGGCGGTGTTTTTATTGATGTTAATTATTTACGCACTAAAGAGGTTTTTGAAAGTCTTGGTATTTTAAATTTTGATGATTACTTTATGCAGCATCATTCCAATCCCTTGTTCTCAGATCTGGAGAAAGGATTAATTTCTCCGGATGTTTTTTTTGATGGCTTCAGAAAAGAAACCAACAGCAACTTATCCGACCAAGAAATTACAACCGCCTGGAATGCTATGCTGGGCGATTATTTTCCGGAAGCGGTCGACTGGCTGTTTTCCATAAAAGACAAGTACAATGTTTTTTTATTTTCTAACACCAATCAAATTCATTACGATGCATTTATCCCCAAATTTTTTAAGCACTACAATATGCTATTGGATGATGTTTTTATAAAGGCGTACTATTCCCATACTCTGCAACTGAGAAAGCCCACACCCGAAAGTTTTCAGGCAATTATTGACGAACAAAAGCTCATACCCGCAGAAACATTGTTTATAGATGATACAGAGGTAAATATTAAAGGGGCTGAACATGTAGGCTTGCAGACAATCTTTCTAAAAAAACCCGCCAAAATAAATGAGTTAGGTTTGTAGTCTACTTTTTATCTTTTATTTCTTCAAATTCAATATACTCTCCTTTGTCTGCATAAGACTCTTCAGAAGAAGAGGCATCTTCTGTATAAACATTGGTTTCACCTGCTCTTCTTTGTCGTGCATATTCCGATTGCTGTGATTGCATATCGCGCATTCTTCTTTTAATTTCATTTGTATTGCGCACTATCGGAATTACGAACCGAACAGTGAATATATACACAAAGTAAAACAATATAGCTAAAAGAATATATGTCATGAGTACAAATATAATCTCATTTTAAATGAAAATAAAAAGTGTTGGAAACATTAACAAAAGAGTACAGAAAATAAGAGAATTGAATAATACTTTTGTACTTATCACCTCTCAATCGATGTATAAAAAGGCGTACATTCTCTTAATATTTATATTATTTTCTGCGTTGCGTTCACAAGCTCAGGCTGCGGACTCTGCATTATTGCAAGATGTTACCGTTGTTGGGTATCTGAATAATCAACCGTTAATGGACGTTACGGGAGCCGTCGCTGTTGTGGATACAATACAAATGCAGCGATTAACCTCGCAAACTTTGCTCTCTGCCATGAATGCCCAGCCGGGTGTAAGGATGGAAGAGCGAACGCCCATGAGCTATCGGATTTCTTTGCGTGGAAGCTTATTGAGATCTCCTTTTGGAGTAAGAAATGTAAAAATCTATTACAAAGATTTTCCGTTGACAGACGCATCAGGAAATACCTATTTTAATGTATTGGGCAGAAGTTCTGTTGAAAATATAGAAATTCTTAAAGGTCCCGATGGAAGCCTGTTTGGAGCAAACTCCGGAGGGGTAATCATTGTGAATCCTAAGATTGATGATTATCAAAATAAATTACAGGCAGAAGTAAAAGCGGGATCGTTTGGTACTATAGAACAGAATGTTTTGTATAGAAATAAAAAAGGAAAGAACACCTTCAGAATAAATCAGAGTTACGAGAAATCCGATGGCTATAGGAACAACAGCAGAACGGAAAAAATTTTTGCTGATATAAATAATAGGTATAATTATTCACCTAAAGGAGAATTAAACTTTCTGGGAATTTTTTCACATCTAAATTATCAAACACCGGGAGGACTTACTAAGGAACAATGGCAGGAAAATCCAAGAGCGGCACGTCCTGCTACACCGGCAATGCCGGGTTCTGCTGAACAGAAAACAGGAACAGATAATAAGTTTTATTTTGGAGGAATCAGCAATAAATATCGCTTAGCCGATAATATACAACATGTTGCTTCTCTGTATTCGGGATATGCCGATTATCGCAACAGGTTTATTACCAATTACGAAACTCGTGATGAATTTACTTTCGGCTGGAGAACTTATTTTGTTTTCACCAATAAAAAAATAAGTACTGTAAACTGGGAATATACAATAGGAGCTGAAGGCGCGCAAACCAACGCAAAAATATTTAACTACGATAATAATTCCGGTGATGCGGGTGATGTACAGTCGCATGCAGATATCAATACTTTGCAGCACTTTTATTTCAATCGTCTGTCCCTCCAATTGTTTGATAAATTAAAACTGGAATCCGGCATAAGTTTGAATTATTATAGATATTTTTTTAAAGATGCCAATGCAGCAAACTCTTTTAATCCTCAATGGATGCCTCGTTTTGCGGCGAACTATGAAGTGTATCCGGGATTAAACTGGCGGGCTACGGCAAGTAAAGGTTACTCGGCTCCCACAACAGCCGAAATCAGACCTTCTGATAACAAAATTTATACGGAATTACAACCTGAATACGGCTGGAATTACGAAACCGGATTAAGACTACAGGCTCTTGACAGAAAGATCTTTGTTGATGCCTCTGTTTTTCGCTTCAACTTACAGAATGCCATTGTAAGACAAACAAATGAAGCAGGAGCAGAGTTTTTTGTAAATGCAGGAGGCACGAGGCAAACAGGAATAGAGCTACTTACCAATTATAGGATTATTTCACCAAATGATGAATTATTTTTAAAAAGATTAGAACTGAGAACTGCTTTTACTAAATATTTTTTCTTGTTTGATGAATATAATTATGACGGAAACGATTTTTCGGGAAACAAAATAACAGGAGTACCCGATATGATGTGGTCTAATAATCTCTATGCAGAATTTCCTTTGGGTTTTTCTTTGTCGGCTTATCACAATTATACATCGCATCTTCCGTTGAATGATGC
>JAEWWO010000368.1 GCA_023396345.1 Bacteroidota bacterium | reverse complement strand
ATAAAGCTCGCGCAATATCTGCCACTTATATTCATTTACCTGCTCATAGTCTACTTCCGGAAGTGCATTTAGCTCTAATCTTTTTTCTTCATATTTCTTTAAAAGATTAGCATGCGCTTTACCTGCCACAGCCGGTAAGTGAATATACATTGGATGAAAAGCATAAATAGAAATAGCCTC
This sequence comes from Bacteroidota bacterium, assembly GCA_023396345.1. Lineage (GTDB taxonomy): Bacteria > Bacteroidota > Bacteroidia > Chitinophagales > Chitinophagaceae > Haoranjiania. The sequence continues at coordinate 8,162 of JAEWWO010000368.1, read as the reverse complement.
GTAAGGATAAGAATCTTTCCAGTTTTTTTCAGTAGTAGTATCGTTTACAGGCAATATCTGTATAAGTTTAATGACTACTGATTTTGCCCAGTCAGAATATCTTTTTACATCATTAAACTCGCCTACTCCAAAACCTTCATGAGAACGCAAGCTAAAGATGGGTGAGATGACACCAGCCCCTCTTCAAGCGTTTTCCTGAAGATTGATTAAACCTTCATTTATAAAAACCTTTTTGTCTTTTGTTGCAGAGATATTACATACTCGATTTTCGTATGCTTCAAGTGTTATTAATTTCTTTTCTTTACTATCCCATAAACCAAATTTGTATTCCAGAGGAAATTCAGCTTTAGACAAATCAAGTTCTATTTGCCAGTTGCCGTTTGCCAGCGGACTAAGAGGCAAGGCTTTTTTAACTTCCCATGCGCCTGTTTTTTTATCATTACCCAGCATACAAACAACTTCATTTTCCTTTACAGCAGGAGCTTTAATAGTAAAGGTATGTGTAGCGTTTCTGACTTTTTTTACTTCAGTATCTTTATTCAACAAAACCTTGAAAGGCTTGGTTTCAAACAATCCGGCAGGAAAGCCTGAGAAACTCCAGAAGTCAGACACGTAAATATTTTTACCGGCAGATGCGGAAAGGTCAATATTTTTATTGGCAACGCCTTCTTCTATAATACTGCCATCAATGTTTTGTACAAAATATTTATAGCTGATAAATACAGGAACATCGTTTGCATCAAAGTCGATTGTAACGCTCCATGCTTTTTCATTCAGATATTGAAGCGGAGTAGCTTTAGCAATATCATTATTGCCCAGTAATTCATGGTTGCCAACCATAAATAATTGCTGTCCGAATTCTGTACTGAATCGAACTTCAAAAGTAACGGTTACCGTATTTTTTTCTGACTTAGGCGCTGATACTTTAGTAGCTGCTGCTTTTTTGGGTTTAACGGCAGCAGGTTTTGCATCGCTTGCTAAAGCTTTAGCTGATGCCTTTTTAGGAGACGCCGCTTTCACTTTTTTATCTTCTTTTACAGCTGCTTTTTTAACCGCAGCTTTCTTTACCGGTTTCTCAACAGATTTTTCAGATGATGCTGTTTTTGCGGGCAAAGCATCTGCTTTTTTCTTTGTAGCCATTATTGATTATTTAATTTAGCGCAAAATTAAATAAATTATACTTCACAAAAAAGCTATCCATAATTTTTACTCAAGGGAGTCGGCAATACTAACAGTTGTATTTGCAGGAATGGATGAAGTTCCGTTATCTACATTCCCGTTCATCATTATTTTTAAATTGCGTTTCAGCACCAAACCTGTACGTGTACTTATTTCTATCTCTCCTGTTTGGAAGCCTTCAAACACCGCATCATATTTTTTTGACCCGTTGTCTATAGAAGCGTGTTGTTTTAATTGAGCATCAACGTCAAGAATAACGTTGTCTCTAAAAAATTCCTTTACGGTATAAGTAGATACGATGTGTAAATTATCTGTAACCAGACTGTCTGTCCAGCTCTGCCCTATCGAAAGTTCGTGCGGCAACTGATGTGTAATAGAAAATTGTTGATTCAACAAAAAAGTTTCGTTACCTGAATATAAATTAATAATCGTGTTTTTTATTTTTTGTGCATAGGCAGTGGTATCAATTTCTTTGATAATTCCTTTGTCACTGATAATGACATCGATTGACTGACCGATTGCCTCCTGAAAATCATTGGCAAAATTTCCGGTGTTATAATTGTCGCTGCTGTCAGAATTAAAATTCATTTCCACACCCATTGTTTCAAAGGATGTATTGAATTTTTCAATAGACAGGTTAACGGAATAGTTAGACGAATCAACAGGTAATACCAGATATTTAGACACAAAATCAGTTTCATTTTTATATTCTACCTTCTCATTCATTACTTCCAGTGTGGTAATAGCAATAATTTTTGCTTTACGTTTGTACAGTTCACTATTAAACTGAATGTAAGGATGTACTTTTTTTGTAATATTCCTTCTTGCATCCGCAGCTACAGGCATAGTTTTCTTCACCGCAGCATCTGTAGCAGAAGTTTTGGTATAAAATGAATCTTTATGAAAAGACAATGAATCGCTTAGCAGCGGAATATTAAACTCCGGAATCAGGCTGTTTTTAACTAAATCAAGAGAGGTTACAGCAGGCAAACTATCGGGAAGAATTTTTATCAATGCATTTTGCGACAGTCCGGTATTAAACATTACCAGCATAAAAAATGCAGTTGCATATAGTTTACGATATGTAATAAAAAACTTCATGTAAGAACAGGTGAAAATTAAATCCGCACAAATTTAGATAAGTTTCATCGATTAAGTTTACTATCGGTATTAAAAAATATTCAAAAAAATAATATAATCGTAACCTATTGTTAATATTTAATTCATATTAAACCATGAATTTTGACTAATTAAAATAACCTTTTACTTACAATGACTCGAAGAAAATTACCTTTGGTGGTCTTGAGCGATGTACATTTAGGCACTTATGGATGTCATGCAACAGAATTACTATTATATTTAAAAAGCATTCAGCCCGATATGCTGGTTTTAAACGGCGACATTATAGACGGATGGGCATTCTCTAAAAGATATTTTCCGGCATCGCATTTTGCTGTGATTAAAGAAGTTTTTAAACTCATTACGCTGGGAACAAAAGTTATTTATCTTACCGGCAACCACGATGAGTTCTTAAGAAAATACAGCGAACTTGCCATGGGCAATCTTGTGCTGGCAGATAAATTCGTTATAAATATCGACGGTAAAAAAATGTGGATTTTTCATGGCGATGTGTTTGACAATACTACACAGGGAAGCGCTAAAATACTGGCTAAGCTTGGCGGCAAAGGATATGATATGCTGATTTTGATTAACAGAGCGATCAATTATTTATTGAAAATTACAGGAAGGGAAAAAGTATCTTTTTCTAAAAAAGTAAAGAATAGTGTAAAAAAAGCTGTAGCTTTCATAAACAATTTTGAAGATACCATTGCAGATCTGGCTATTGAAAAAGGGTATGATTATGTTGTTTGCGGACATATTCATCAACCTACAAAAAAAGAAATAGAAACCGAAAACGGCAAAGTAATGTATTTGAATTCAGGCGACTGGGTTGAAAATCTCACTGCTCTGGAATATGAAAATAATGCATGGAAAATATTTTATTACGACGATAATGACTTTATTCTTGAAAGAGCCGTACTACCAAAATATGCAGGCAACAAAAGAATTGACTTTGAAGAACAGGTAAGTCTGATGCATACATTTTCGCATTCTTAATTTTTTAAAGCTTAAAACTACCGGATGAAAATATTTTATGCTGTACAGGCTACCGGAAACGGACATATCAGCAGGGCTATGGAACTTTTGCCCTATCTTAAAAAGTATGGCGATGTAGATGTTTTTCTGAGTGGCAACAACAGCACGCTTGATTTTGATTTGCCCATTGCTTACCGCAGCAAAGGGCTTAGTTTTAAATATTCCAAAAACGGCGGACTCAATTATTTAAAAACAGCCAAAGAAATATTTTCATCAAATATTATCAAAGAGGCAAAGCAACTGCCTTTGGAAAAATATGATTTAATCATCAATGATTATGAAAGCATAACTTCTCTTGCGTGCAGATTAAAGAAGTTAGAATCCTTACACTTCGGACATCAGGCAAGTTTTGTTTCTAAAAAAACACCCCGCCCAAAGAAAAAAGATTTTATTGGCGAACTTGTTCTTAAATACTATGCAAGCGGCACAAAAACTGTGGGACTACATTTTCAGCCTTACGACAACTTTATTTTACCGCCGGTAATAAAAAAAGAAATTTGGAATGCACAGCCTACAGATAAAGGATATATCACCGTATATCTTCCTTCGTATGCCGATCAGGAACTGGTTAGTATTTTTTCCAAGATGAAAGATTTTCGGTTTGAAATATTTTCACGCTCTTCCAAAACAAGCGAAACGATGGATAACATTACCATCTTACCCGTTTCTAAAGAAGGTTTTAACCAAAGTATGATTCATTGTCATGGCATCATTACAAGTGCCGGTTTTGAAACACCTGCGGAAGCTCTTTACATGAAAAAGAAAATACTGATGATACCCATCAAAGGACAATACGAACAGTTTTGCAATGCAGAAGCATTATCAAGAATGGGTTATAAAATAATCAACAAGATTACTGAAAACTTTGGCAACGAAGTAAATCAATGGCTTAATCAACAAAAAGTATATACACTTAAAACAAATAATCTGCCGACAGAAACAATTGTAGAGAAAGCTATGAAAATTGCCTTATCCGAAAAGCCACAGCAAATAAGCCTTCCCGAAGCTAATACTTACCAAGCGACAACATAACCAGCGTACATCCATACACAACTTCAATACCTTTGTCAGAAGCCAACTTTGCTAATTCAGGATTTTCCGTACCCGGATTAAAGACTATTCTTTTAGCATCGAGCGATAACAAATATTTATATAAATCTTTCTGATTAGACGGATTTACATAGAGCGTAATGGTATCTAAAGCGTCGACAGATTTTTTATCGGTAAAAATATCTACATCATCCACAGTAGCTTCTTTCAGTCCTAACGCAAGTACTTCATGTCCTTTGCTGCGTAGCGCACGGATTGCTTTATTTGAATATCGTTCAGGATTTTTCGATGCTCCTACTACCAATGTCTTTTTACTCATAAATATTCATTTTTTCAAATATACAATATTACTTTATATTAAGTTATTAAACGAATAAGTGATTAATATTTTACGAAAAATCTACAAAAGTTTCAGAAATATAATGGCAGAAATACAAAGATTTTGTAGGTTTGAAACTTAAATACAAAACATGCAAAGAATATTTATTTTTTTCGGATTAGCAGTTATTTTAAGTTGTAACAATACTGATACAAAAGTAGAAACGAGCGACTCCTTAACGCAGAATGTTAGCGCATACGGTGATACAGTCGCAGTGCAGGAACGCAAAATGAACTCGCCGGAAGAAATAATGGCAAAAAAACAAGTGCCCGTGCTTTGCTATCACAGAATTGAAAACGGAAGAAAAGATGAATATACCGTAAGCCCTGCCGCGTTTGATGCACAAATGAAAATTCTTTCCGACAGCGGGTATACTTCTGTCTCTCCCGAACAATTATACAATTATCTGGCATATAACGAAACATTGCCCGAAAAGCCTGTGGTTATTACGTTTGACGATTCCAGAGTAGAACATTCAACCATTGCGGCTCCGGTGATGGAAAAATATGGTCACCGTGGTGCATTCTTTATTATGACCATTACCTACAACAAGAAAAACTACATGACCAAAGAACAAATTGCCGAACTGGCACAAAAAGGTCATACAGTAGGTTTGCACACCTGGGATCATCACATGGTAACCAAATACAACGACTCTGACTGGGTAAAACAAATTGTAGATCCACAGAAATATTTAGCTGAAATCACCCAAAAACCTGTTGAATATTTCGCCTATCCTTTTGGTATCAGTGATCACAAATCTGCCGTAGAACTGGATAAACACATGAAACTGTCCTTTATTCTTTCCACCAAAAGAGACTCTAGCATGCCATTGCAAATGGTACGCAGAATGATTGTACCTTACGGCTGGACTCCGCAGGGAATGCTGAAAGCAATGAACAGTACTTTTAAGTCGTAGAACATTAAGCCTGCTCAAAAATATTGAAGTTATTTAAATTTACTTCATAGCTCGTTTACGAGCGTTATGTTAATAGAAAAAAATATTACAATAATTCATACAAGCACCAACGGTGCGTCATCATTCAATTAAAATATGTCGCCACTACGTGGCTTGTACGTTTTGTGTATCTTTATTCTATTAACATTTCGTGCCTAACGGCACTTTATACAAAAAATGTAAACAACTTCAATAAGAATTATCTTATATCGAAAGACGAAATAATTTTAAATTATTTCGTCTTTCGTTTTTTTATCGGACACTACTGATTTTAAAAATAAATATCAATATAATCAACCGTACTATTGTTGTAGCAGCTGTTCATGTTTTGCATACGCCAGTACTTTCTGTTTTTTGTAGACAGAAAAGTTTGTTGTCCTTTTTTCTGACATTCTAAACCTTCATCGTATGGTCCGGTCAGGTTGATGGTTATAACGCCGTCAAATGAAAGTTCCAAAGGAGATATCATTTTTATCTCACCTTCCATTTTAATATAGCCTGTATTGCGGTCGACCTGCTCTCCTTTCACTGTGTATGTATCAGGAATATCTGTTTTTGTAAAATGAATTTTTCCGGGTCTGTCCCATCCTATCCATTGCAAAGTAAAATCATGTACACCGGATATATCGGGTAAACTGCTATTATTTTGAGTGGTATTTTCTCTGTTTGCAGTATCTGAATATACAATAGTATCCGGAGTTACAGTCTGTGCTGTAGTATCAACAATAACAGAATCTTTTTCTGAATTTTCCTCTTGAGCGTTGTTACAACCGACGGCTAACGCTATTAAAAAAATCACAAATATATTTTTCATATAGTTTTATGCACCAATATTATGCCATAGTGATGTATAAAAATTTACAGATATAGAATAAAAGAAAACAAAAATTTCCTCACACCACACTCTCCTGCTGTATAAGGGTTTCCAGTTTTTTTTCTTCCAGTACAATACGGTGCGAAGGTTCGTTGTTTTTATCTTCCCATTTAATCAGGCGAATATAACCTTCTGAAATTTCAATACCGGTGATATCTCCATCGGAAAAACAGCAACATCCTGTATTGAAATAACCCTGCTGCATGGTTAAAAAATCTGTTTTCACCACAGCGAAATTTCTTTTTAAAGAACGGGTAGTTTTATCCAGATTTGAGAATAAATCATTGTCATTATTTTTTCTTGCACGCTGCATATCTCTGAATAATCTTTCTATATAAGTGAGCGATTCAAATACGGGCTGATGTGTATGTCCGGTAATTAAAACCGTTTCTTTTTTGGTAGCCGACCATTCGTACATAATCTGGTTGTGAATAGTTTTCTTGTAAATACTGCTGGAAGGTTCATTAGGATTAATCCGTAAGAAAGCCTGCAAAGGTGCCCATATATTGGCTACAAAAAACTTACTGAATTTATTGCCGTCGCTTCTTGCATCGCCTTGATGACCGTGTGTGCAGAACACATTCAACGTTTTGCCGTTCATTTGCGTAGACAATACAGCACCCTCGTACACTTTTATTTTTTGACCATAAATCATTTCCAGTTCCAAAGGTGCCAGAGGTCCGTAGTTCCAGTACAAATCATGATTGCCGAAGATTTTTACAAAAGCATTTCTTTTCAAAAAACTCTTTTCGGCTTCAAAAACTTCCTGATTATTTTTAATAACAGCCAGAGGTATATTTTCCCACAGCTCTTCGCAATCGCCTAAATTTATAAATGTAAATCCTTCCTTGTTATAATGCTTTAAAGCAGAGAGATAATTTTTTTCGGAAGGAGCAAAATCATCTGCACCATTGCGCCTGCCTTTGTGCTGATCGGAGAAAATAATAAACTTATCGGTATAGGCATTGAAAGGAATTTCAATACCATTTTTTCCCTGCTCCGTTAAGATTGAATTGAAAAGATTCGTTAGCGCATGATAGATTCTGTCTTTATCGGGTTGCGAGCTAACTTTGTTACTAATCCACAGAATAGGTTTTCTTAATAAGTATATGAGCAGTCTTCTCATATTCTGCAATTAGTAATTTTTTATTTTCAGTTAGTTGTGCAATTTATTTGAATAAACTATCTACAAATTCATGTTTATCAAAAATCAATAAATCATCTATTTTTTCTCCCACACCTATGAATTTTACCGGAATCATCATTTGATGTGCAATTGCCAGAATCACGCCACCTTTGGCGGTGCCGTCGAGTTTGGTTACCGCAAGGGAACTTACGTTGGTGACAGAAGAAAATTGTTTTGCCTGTTCAAGTGCATTTTGTCCGGTTGAGCCATCCAGCACCAGCAACACATCGTGCGGTGCATCGGGAATAACTTTCTGAATAACTCTTTTAATTTTATTCAGTTCATCCATTAAATGTACTTTGTTGTGCAGTCTGCCCGCAGTGTCAATGATTACCACATCTGTATTTCTTGAAACTGCACTTAGAACCGTATCGTAAGC
>JAEWWO010000317.1 GCA_023396345.1 Bacteroidota bacterium | reverse complement strand
GTTCATTACTGTTGCATGAGAATAACAGGATGCTTGTAATTATTACTATTAAAGATTTGAATTGCATGGTATATGATTTTATTAATTTCCTAATGTTGTTGATAAATTATATTTTGCTTTCAGAAGCTGCAACTGGTGCAGGTATTTAGTTTGACGGGCAAGATGCTCTGCATTTAATTTGGCAATAAACTCCGATACCGTAATCACATTATTTTCTAACTGAGCCTGCGCAGATTGTGTAACAGATTGTCTAAGTTCAATGATTTTGTCATCCTCATTAATCAGCGAAGCATATTTTTCAATTTCTCTTTCTTTTTGTTTTAGCTGAAGATTATTGTTTAGAATAAAATTCTCTTTATCAATCTCCAGTTGCTGTTGATTGAGTTCCGCTATTTTTATATTGTTTTTATACGTGTACAAGCTGTTGATAGGAAATGTGAATCTGATACCGCCAATCGCAAAAGGACTAAAATTATTATCCAGCATATTCAATCCGGGTCTGCCATAGCCTCCGTTTACAAAAGCCGAAACTTTCGGCATCCAGTCTGTATTATATTTTTTCTTTTGTGCATCATATACGTTTTTCTGTAAATCGTACAATTTAATTTCCGGACGATTCAATGCCAGTTCTTCTACAGAAATATTATCAGGAAAACTGAAAGTATAATTTTCATGTATGTTTGTTCCAATCATTTCTCCCAACATATCTTTATAGGCTTTTTGATTACTTTTTAATTCAATATCACCCATATCTACGTTTAGTATTTCTGCTTTCAGTTCATTCACATTACTTCTGAAAGAAACCCCGTTGGCATAGGCAGCTTCTGCTTTTTTTAAAGCACTGTTCAGGCTCTCTCTTCTGAGATTATTTTGTTTTAACTGTTCATCAAGCATCAAGATGCCGAAGTATATATCCGTGATTCTTTCATTTACATTTTGCATAGCCACTTCAATAGATTGCTCCTGCACAGCTTCATTAGCTTTTATCAGTTCTCTTTGTGCCTGTATATTACCTCCGTCGTATATCAGTTGCGAAATTTCAGCCTGTATTTTATACTGATCCTTACTCATTTCTTCTATACCCTGCATGGCAACTGGAATACTTGTAACATCTGACTGATAAGTTGCCTGTCCGGAAACTGAAACCTGCGGCAGATAAGCTTTTGATACATTCTGTAAAGTGAAATCAGTAGTCTTTTTTATGATATCATATTTCTTAATTGCAGGGTAATTTTTTCTTGCAAGATTGTGCGCCTCTTCAAGTGTGAGCGACTGTGCAAAACTATATTGCGCAATCATTACACAGAAAAAGAGTGATAAGCTTTTTGTTATATATTTCATTGTCTGATATTTTAATTGTCGAGTAAAGTTTTAATCCAGATGGGAATCAGTTTTTTTCTTTCTTCATTCATTTTATTAAATTTCTTTTCATCCAGTACATTAAATTTTGTAAGCACGGGTTTTGCAAAAAAAGGGAAAATTGTCATGCCCAATAAATTCATAAAAAAATGTATAGGATCCAGATCAGGATTGCGTTTTTTTATCTGTTTTAACAGTGGTGCACTGTTAATGATTTTATCGAGAGGAAGTTTGTAATCAGAATCTGCTTTCTGTATTTCGCTGCTGAGAAATAAGGGCAGGTTAGGATTTTTAGTTACAACTTCAATATATTTATGTGCAAAGATTTCAATTTTTTCATCGAGAGAAGTTTCTTCATTATTGATGATGGGCAACATAAACGCAACCAACTCCTGTACTGTTTCAGTCATAATATGAAAGAACAATTTTTCTTTACTTCTGAAATAATAATTAAGCAACGCCAGATTAATGCCCGCTTCGTCAGCAATATCGCGGGTTCTGGTGGCAGCATAACCTTTTTCTGTAAATACTTTTCTTGCTGCTTCCAGTATTTTTTCTTCTGTAGACAAATCTTTCTCTAATTCTTTTTTAGCCATGATTTATTTCTTTTAGATAAACATTATTTTTCCATTTTTCAAACGATACTCCCGCTCTTAATGCTGTAAACAAAACAAGTAATACGATAGGAAAAGCAATAAGCGTAAGAGAAATTATTTCAGAAACAGTCATATTGGTAAATTCAATAAAACTATTAAATGTATACAGGCAGTAAGGCAAACACAATACAGATGTGATGATTACCGGTACATATTTTCTATATACTATCCATTGAATGATATGTATGAAAAGGTGCAGAAAGAAAATCATAAAAACTCCGAACCACAATGAATAATTACCGGACCATAAAGAGAGAATAGTGGTAATGGATAATCCCAGAAAAATTATGCCTATGGAAACTCCAAATGCAGAAGTACTCATGCGTCTGTGTGTTCTTTTGATAATTCTATTGTATAAAAATGGAAATCTTGATTTCAGTTCTGCTTCATTCTTACGTATCCAGGGTTTCATAAAGATCAATTCTTCAAGATCGTGAATCATAAATATCACGGGCAAAAGTGCTATGAGAATGGTTATTTCCATAAGCGGATTTTTTTAATTGCAGCACAAAGATATAATTAAAGAAATGATTTAAACAAATAATTTAATCATTTGATTAAATTATGAATATGATTTTTATCATCTTTTTAACGCTTGTTTGTTTTATAACTTAGCACATAAAATGTACACATATGCATCAGCCTAACGATATGACGTGCCCTGCCGACCTTAGCAAACATGCAAAAGGCACAGGTGCTTTACGTACACAGCGTCCGGAATACAGAGATTATTTACCACCTTGTAACAATGCCTGTCCGGCAGGAGAAAACATTCAGGCCTGGCTTGACTTTGCGCAGGCAGGAAAATATTATGAAGCCTGGGCAAAGCTCGTAGAAGAAAATCCGATGCCCTCGGTACACGGCAGAGTTTGCTATCATCCCTGTGAAGATGCGTGCAACAGAGCGCATGTAGACAGTACGGTAAGTATTCACGCAGTAGAAAGATTTCTGGGAGATATGGCTATAGAAAATAACTGAGCAGAAACGTAAAACCGAATCTCACCGGTAAAAAAGTGCTGGTTATAGGTGGAGGTCCAAGTGGATTATCAGCGGCATATCATTTAAGTTTAAGAGGTCATAAAGTTACTATTTATGAAGCAGGACCTGTATTAGGCGGAATGATGCGTTTTGGTATTCCTGCCTACCGTTTGCCCAGAAATATATTGGATGCAGAGATAAACAGAATTTTAAGTTTAGGCGTTGATGTAGAATTAAATAAAAAAGTAGATGATGTAGATGCTATAAAAGCTGAAGGTGGTTTCGATGCTGTGTTTATAGCCATTGGTGCAGGACTGGCTAAGAAAGTAGACATTCCGGGTCAGGCGGCTGCTAAAATGTATGATGCCATTAGTTTTTTGCAGAATGTAGAAAAAGGAGAGAAACCTGTACTCGGTAGAAGAGTAGCCATTTACGGTGGTGGCAATACAGCAATGGATGCCGCAAGAACCGCGAAAAGACTGGGCGCTAAAGAAGCTTTTGTAATTTACAGAAGAGACAGAGACAATATGTCGGCACATGATTTTGAAGCTGATGAAGCACTTTCCGAAGGTGTTAAAATCAACTGGCTCAGAACTATTAAAAATATTGATGAAACAAAGTTCACGGTAGAAATTATGGAGCTGGTAGACGGCAAACCACAACCTACCGGAAAATATGAAACCCTTGAAGCCGATTCGCTGATACTGGCAGTAGGGCAGGATACAGATACCAGTTTTCTCTCCAAGATAAAAGATATTGAATTAAGAAATGACGGCACTGTAGTGGTTGATAATAATATGATGACCGGAGCCAGAGGTATATTTGCCGGAGGCGATATGGTTCCCAGCGAACGAAGTGTTACAATTGCTGTAGGTCATGGAAAAAAAGCTGCCCGCTGCATTGATGCATTTTTAAACGGATCCACCTATACAAGACCGGTTAAGCATGAGATTGTGCATTTCAATAAACTGCATGTATGGTTCAAGACCAATGCAGATAAGACAGAACAAATGATGCTCGACATTGAAAAACGTGTAGAATCATTTGATGAAATACTTTCCGGCCTTACTGAAAAACAGGCACGCTACGAAGCACAGCGTTGTTTAAGTTGTGGCAACTGTTTTGAATGCGATGGTTGTTATGGCTCTTGTCCCGAAGATGCCATTATTAAATTAGGTCCGGGCAAGCGATATGAATATGATTATAATAAATGCACAGGTTGCGCAGTTTGTTACGAACAGTGCCCTTGTCATGCCATAGAAATGATTTCTGAAGAGTGGGGTTAATCCTTATAAACACAAACAAAGATTATCATGAACAATAATCAGACTGTAAAAACTATCGATGGCAACGAAGCCGCTGCATATATAGCATACAGAGTAAATGAAGTATGTGCCATTTATCCTATCACTCCTTCATCACCTATGGCAGAGTTTTGCGATGAATGGAGTGCAAAAGGCGTTCAAAATATCTGGGGCAACGTGCCTGATGTTGTAGAGATGCAAAGTGAGGGTGGTGCTGTAGCTACGGTACATGGTGCATTGCAGGCTGGCACACTGACTACAACTTTTACGGCTTCGCAGGGTTTAATGCTGATGTTGCCGAATATGTATAAAATAGCCGGAGAGCTTACGTCCACAGTGTTTCACGTAGCAGCACGTTCTTTGGCGGCACAGGGCTTGTCTATATTTGGCGATCATAGTGATGTGATGGCTGCAAGAATGACGGGCTTTGCTTTACTTGCTTCCACGAATGTGCAGGAAGCGCATGACTTGGCGCTTGTAGCTCATGCATCTACTCTCGAAGCTAGAATTCCATTTATACATTTTTTTGATGGCTTCAGAACATCTCACGAAGTGAATAAAATAAACGTGGTGAGCAATGATGTAATAAAGGAAATGATTAATGACGATCTGGTTATTGCACACCGCAAGCGCGCACTCAATCCTGATAATCCGTTTATCAGAGGTACGGCACAAAATCCTGATGTGTATTTTCAGGCGAGAGAAACCGTGAATCCGTTCTATCAGAAAACGCCGGAGATTGTGCAACAGCAAATGGATAAACTTGCTGGCATCACCGGTCGTGCTTATAAAATAATGGAATACTATGGTGCGGAAGATGCAGAAAGAGTAATTGTTACCATGGCTTCCAGTGCAGAAACTGCCAATGAAGCTGCAAAATATTTATTGAATAAAGGCGAAAAAATCGGTGTGCTTACTGTGCGTTTATATCGTCCTTTCTCAGCCCAACACCTCATCAATGCCTTGCCTGCAACTGTAAAGAAAATAGCTGTGCTGGACAGAACAAAAGAGCCGGGTTCTGAAGGCGAACCTTTGTATAAAGATGTAATGACGGCTGTTGCAGAAAGTTTTGCCAATGGCGATTTTAAACAGATGCCTAAAATCATAGGAGGCAGATATGGCTTGTCTTCCAAAGAGTTTACTCCTGCAATGGTAGTGGGTATTTTTGATGAATTGAAAAAAGACAATCCTCTCAATCATTTTACTATCGGTATTAAAGATGATGTTACCAATCTCAGTCTGGAGTATGACGCTCAGTTTGAACTGACTGAAGAGGGGCAAACTACTGCCTTGTTTTACGGATTAGGGGCTGACGGTACTGTTTCTGCCAATAAAAACAGCATCAAGATTATTGGTGAAAATACCAACCTGTATGCTCAGGGATATTTTGTATATGATTCAAAAAAATCAGGCTCTCAAACAGTTTCACATTTACGGTTTGGTAAGCATCCCATTAAAGCACCTTATCTGATAGAGCAGGCAAACTTCATAGCCTGTCATCAGTTTAATTTTATTTTAAGAATGGATATATTAAGCAAAGCCACAGTTGGCGCTACTTTCCTGCTGAATAGTCCGTTTAATACACACGATGTATGGCCGCAATTACCGGGCTCTGTTCAGCAACAATTAATCGACAAAAAAATAAATTTCTACATTATTGATGCAGATGCCGTTGCAGAAAAAGTAGGTATGGGCAGAAGAATCAATACCATAATGCAAACCTGTTTCTTTGCATTATCCGGCGTATTGCCAAAGGAAGAAGCCATTACAGAAATAAAAAAAGCAATTGAAAAAACGTATGCCAAAAAAGGTAAAGCCGTACTGGAACTGAATTACAGAGCGGTGGATGCCTCTCTCGACCATTTACATAAAGTAGAAATTCCTTCAACTGTAAGCAATAAAAATACATACCCTGATATTGTTTCTGATAAAGCACCTGAGTTTGTACAGAATATAACATCGGTAATGCTGAAAGGTGAGGGTGATTTACTTCCTGTAAGTGCTATGCCTGTTGACGGAACTTATCCAAGCGGTACTACACAATGGGAAAAAAGAAATATTTCAGATACGGTACCTGTTTGGGATGCCGATACCTGCATTCAATGTGGCAATTGTAGCTTTGTGTGTCCGCACAGTGTTATCAGAGCTAAGTTTTATAACGAAGAAGTTTTAGATCATGCGCCGCAAGATTTTCCTTCTGCAAAAATTACGGCAAGAGGTTTTCCTGAAACAAGATATACTTTACAGATTTATGTTGAAGACTGCACCGGCTGTACGTTGTGTGTAGATGCGTGTCCGGCTTATAACCTTAATGATAAAACAAAAAAAGCCATCAATATGGGCGATAAGCTGCCTATATTTGAAAGAGAAAAAAAGAATATTGAATTCTTTGAATCCATTCCTATGAATGATCGTTCAAAAGTTGATTTTTCTTCCGTGAGAGGAGCACAATTTCTGGAACCTTTGTTTGAGTTTTCAGGGGCATGTGCAGGTTGTGGCGAAACACCTTACATAAAACTTATTACACAGTTATTTGGAGAAAGATCAATGGTTGCCAATGCTACAGGTTGCAGCTCTATTTACGGAGGAAACTTACCTACCACTCCCTGGTCAAAGAATAAAAACGGAAAAGGTCCTGCATGGTCTAACTCTTTGTTTGAAGATAATGCAGAGTTTGGCTTGGGTATTGGGGTCTCAGCAGATAAGCAACTGGAGATGGCTAAAGAGCTTTTATATTTATTAAAGCCTGAACTGGATGAAAATTTAATTAATGATATTTTAGAAGCTCCGCAGAAAACAGAGTCTCAGTTGATGTTGCAAAGAATGCGGGTAGATAAACTGAAAAATACTTTGCAGCAATCAGACAATCCCAAAGCAAAACATTTATTATCCCTTGCCGATCATCTGGTAAGACGCAGTATATGGATTATTGGTGGTGACGGCTGGGCTTATGACATCGGTTCGGCAGGACTGGATCATGTGCTGGCTTCCGGAAGAAATGTAAACATTCTGGTGCTTGATACAGAAGTGTACAGCAACACAGGCGGACAATCTTCTAAATCAACTCCTATGGGAGCAACGGCTAAGTTTGCCACAGCCGGAAAGCGTGCAGGCAAAAAGAATCTGGGTTTGCAAGCTATTTCTTACGGAAACGTATATGTGGCGCAGGTTGCAATGGGTGCTAATCCGCAACAAACGCTGCTCGCCATGCGTGAAGCAGAAGCCTATCCGGGAACTTCACTGATACTGGCATACAGCCATTGTATTGCACATGGAATAAATATGGCTGATGGATTGAATCAACAAAAATTGGCGGTTAACAGCGCCTACTGGCCGCTATTAAGATATAATCCTGCTTTGAGACAAGTAGGAAAAAATCCGTTTATTTTAGATTCGTTGCGTCCTTCTATTCCGATTAAAGAATTTACTAAAAATGAATTGCGTTACAAAAATCTGGAAAAAAGCAATCCCGCTGAAGCAGATCATTTGATGAACGTGGCTCAGGAACTGGTAGATTTAAGGTGGAAAACCTATGAAGATATGCTTAACTGGGATGTTGAGGACTTTACACCGGTTTTGTAAATTGGCTTTTAGGGTAGTAAAAAGAGGCAGGTTATTTCAACTTTGCCTCTTTTGTTATTTAACCTTAGTCTTAGCTCTCTACGTATATGTTTTTCAAATGAAATAAGAATAGTTATTGTTTCCTTATTCCATTTTTCAGTATTTGTATAGTAATCGTATAAATGGATTACATCAACTTATTCAGATCAATTATAATCAGCTCGTTGTCATTTGTGTCGTAAATTTTATTATCAACTATTTCCGCATCGGGAGAAATACGCAGTATTGCACTTTCTTTTAAATCCGGGTTTAAAACATGAATGTTTTTTTCCTTATCAACTATCAGCTGCACATTGTTTTTTTCAAGAAAAGTAAAAGCATAATCTTCTGCTTTGGCTTCTTTAGTAATGTTCAGGTCATTGTCTAAAAATAAAACATAATCTTTATCGGTAACTAAAATTCTATTATGGGGATATAGTTTTTCTAAACTTACAAATCCATCTGCAGTTTGTTCAAAATGAATGGAATCAATAAATTTATCAGGTTTGCCATATTTCTTACTGTCGTATTTTACTTCTTTTATCAGCGTACCGTCGGTCAGATTATATCTCGCCATTTTTTCATCTAAACAAAGTATTACTTCAGATTTTCCTTCATTCATTGTCATGCAACGAATCATATCTTTCTTGGGTGCTACTTCCTTCATATATTTTTGTTCGCCTGTATTCTTGTTGTACACAGCAATATAAGGTACACCATGGTCTATGAGGTTTTGATTGAAATAAGCATAACCTGCATTAATCATTTGCAGTTCATCTTCTTTTTCAAATAAAAATGATTTTGCTGCCTGACTTTTTTCCAGTTCTTTTTCCCAAAGTTTCTCACCATTCATATTCAGCTTAACCAGTTTATCCCTGGAAGCCAGATAAACAGCCTGATCTTTATCGTTGTACAAAGTATTAGAAACCAGGTCTCTTACTACATCTTTACCGTAGCTGACAAACCCGCTACCGGTTGTTACCATTAAAGCAGCTCCTAAAATGTTAGCTGCAATAGTTCCTTTATAATCATTTCTTCCGGTAGAAGCTTCATAACTCCAGCCTTCGCCGGTATTCAGATTGATTTTATGCAAGCCGGATGAAGTAACTAATATTGTTGTATCATTTAATTTCTTTACATCGTTCCATCCGTAATCTTTATCAATTTCTTTAGTCCATAAAATTTTACCATCACTTAAATTGATGCCTTCCAGCTTATCGGAAAAATCAGCATTCATAGCTCTGTATTTATAGCCTAAACCAACATTGTTATTGGCGTAATATATACTATTTGGTAATTCCCATACTTCAGCACCATCATTGTTATTAAGTTTTGCGGTTTTATATCCCGTAGAAAAAAAGTTGTTGTTGCTCATAACGCTGAAACCATTATTCAGGTAATTAACTTCTTTATTCCACAACGTTTTTTCCTGTAATAAATGGTAGGTTACAATCTTTCCTTTATTTTGTAAAGTCTTTCCGTTTTTGTTGAAGTTTCTGAGTCCTACGGTTGCATAATTATTTGTACTGTCAATTTCAAAGAAGGATATGCGATCGGGAAACACATACACATCAGCAATTATTTCGGTATGCGAGTTAAGGTTGTCGCCAACACTTTTTTGTGATTTAGTCACCTGCACAGATTGTGCAAATGCAAAAGCAGACTGTAAGATAATTACAGAGAGAATAAATATTTTTTTCATGCGTAATTCAGGTTAAAATTTTTACAATATTGGCACATTTTTATTACCTGTTATGTTTCTTCTATTGAATAATAAAGGTATTTAAGAAATTCGAGATTAAAATTAGAAACAGTTTATGTTTCTGCCAAAAAAATTATTCTTTTTCTGTAGGTAAAGTGATGGCTTTTTTATTGAATAAATTCATAGTACGGTCAATACCGTTTATGGCAAAGCTTTCGATAATTTCTACAGATTTTTCAATCTTATATTTTATGAGAGGAATGTCTTCTGCAAACCATTTACTTAAAACAAATTCTGCCTGCATACCGCGAGGATAATTATTTCCGATGCCGAAACGAAGTTTAGGATACTCTGTGGTGTTCAAAGTGAATTGTATATCTTTTAATCCGTTGTGACCCGCATCACTGCCACCTTTGCGCACTCGTAATGCAGAAATGGGAAGTGCTAAGTCATCTACAATTGTAAGTGTGTTATCTATATTTATTCTCTCTTTATCGAGCCAGTATTTAAAAGCTTTTCCGCTGAGATTCATATAAGTTGTGGGCTTAATGCAGATAAAGATTTTCCCTCTCCATTTTATTTCGGATACATACGCCAGACGGTCGCTTCTGAATTCACCGCCATGCTTTACCACAAAAGCATCTACCACGTCAAAACCAATGTTATGACGCGTGTTCACATATTCATTTCCTATATTACCTAAACCTGCAATCAGAAACTTGCTCATTTGTTATCCGTTTTGAAAAATGTATTTCAGTTCGTTCAGTACCTGTTTTCTTTCGTCCATGTTCACTATGGGAAGATAAGAGCCTTTATTGATTTTATCAAGCAGATTTTTGTAATCCTGCTTTTGAGTTTCGCTAAGACCGGATTGTTTTAATTCTTCCATCAAAGAATATTCCGAATAGGTATCTGTATTTAATTTATATCTGATAATCTGTAACAAATTATTTTTTGCTTTTGAATAAAAATTATTTTCTTCAATAAGCGTTTCCAGCATCGCAATTTCACCGGTAATGTTATTGCGCATCTGTTGCTGTATCTGTGCTGTAGTAGCTTTCGGAATAGGATTGCCTGTATTATTTGTGGCAACTTGTTTTTGCGGTTGCGCTTTATAATTATTAGGATTGATGGGTTTTATGTTAGGTTCTTCAGCAACAGTTTTATTTTTGTTTTTACTTCTGCCGAATAACAATAATCCTGCAAGTACAAGTATACCAATGGCTACAATAATCAAAATCCAGCCGGTTCTTGAATAACCCTCATTATCTACCTCTCTTTCAAATACTCCTTTCTTGAGTGGTGCAGTAAATGTTATATTGACAGGTTGTGTTGTAGCAGTTTTATAGGCGTTTTCGGTATTGTCAAAATAACTGAAACTGACAGCAGGAATTACAACTGATCCTTCTTTCTGTCCCACAAAAGGAATTTTAAAAATCTTGGTTCCCTGCATGGGAAATATTTGTTTGTTTACACTCTGTGAGTCTGCCGCCTGATAGCTTTGTATGTCGTTGGAGAAATTAATAACCGGTTGTTTTATTCCGTCTATATTTCCTTCTCCGTTAATGGTTACAGTAAGATAATTTGTTTCTCCGGCAGGCAGACTGGTTCTTTCCACATTGGATGAAATGCTGAATTGACCTATGTTTCCGCTGAATCCCGCAGGTGCGCCCGGAGGCAACGGTTGCACGGTAATATTCATCGGAGCATTTTTAATGGTTGCTGTTTGCTTGTTTGCACTTAAACCATAATTATCGTTCACCATAATTTCTGTAGCTACTTCCGCAGATTCCAGAGTAATATTTCCTGTCTTTAAAGGTATTAACTGTGCCTGCCTTATGCGGCTCACCATATATTCTCTGCCATTATGATTTGTTTTGAATGGTGGTTTCTCTTCCGTCATTTCAATTACGCTTGCACCATTAAAAGAAGGTTGTTTGGTTACATTTGCAGAGGTTAACGACATGCCAGAGTAAAACTCGTATGTAACCAGAATAGGTTCGCCAATGTAAACAATTTGTTTGCTGGGAGTAACTTTTACAAAATTATTTTCTTTCATAAACTCCGACGGACTTTGTCCCGGACGCATTGACGGATTGCGTGGTTGTGAAGGTTCACCAAATATATCATCAAAGATATCAAAGATTGAACCGCCGCTTCTGCCCGGTCTTTGCTGTGCAGAATTGTTTCCGCCTCTGCCACTGCCGCGTGCAACATTTACCGTAACAGCGTTGCTTTTATACGTGTTTCCATCTATGGCAATTTCAGCAGAGGGTACGGTGAGTTGCCCGGTACTCTTAGGTTTCAGCACAAAGCCATAAGCTACGGAAGAGCTTCTTTTTCCGTTTACAAAAGAAATGCTTGTAGAAGTGTTTGGTCCGGATATAACATCCCAGGAATTGAAATTGACCATCGGCATACCCACATCTTTACGCGTACCGTTCACCGTGTAATCAACATATAACTCATCATCCATCGATATATCGCGCTGCGAAACTGTCAATGTAAAATCAATCTGCGCATTGAGCGATGCTGCAACTGCCGTAAATATGAATAGAAAGAAAATTTTTTTCAACATATTGTTTTATAATAGGCTACAAATTTAATC
>JAEWWO010000185.1 GCA_023396345.1 Bacteroidota bacterium | reverse complement strand
TTGCATTTATTCCATTAGCTTGATCTTTTCCAAATTGAATTGCAGCTTTAAAAGCAACACTTAATGAATCATATGAATAGTTTGATTCTGCTAACATAATACCCATTCTGCCATATGTCACACTATTTATATACACAGGAGAATATTGAAAAATGCTTTGATCAGCAACCTTATCAATTAGTTGACCTCTACGAGGTAAATTCATTGTTAAAGTAAAATTTTCTTGCAAAAAACTTGCGGTCAAAGCACTTGTTTTTCTTACTTTTTCCTTGTCTAAATTTACACCTGCAGTAAGAAAAGAACCAAGATTAAAATTTATACCAAAAGATAATTTCAATTGGCTATAATTAGTTATTTGATTCATTTCATAAGTAAAACTTTGAAATTGTCTACCGAGCATATTACTCTGTGAGAGAGCACTATTAATAAATTCTTGTGTTGTTGCTAAACTGGGAATAATTGTATCTGAAACATTACGCGTAGGAAAAGGGACACTAACAACAACAGGCAATGGAGTGTAGTCCCAATCAGGCTGAAATGGGGTATATAAAAGAGTTGAAATTGACTCTCCTCTAAGAATACTACCAGGAAATACTATATCTTTACTTCCTTCAATAACTGTTTGTTTTAATGACTCCGCTATAAGGGATTTACCTAAACCATTAGACCAAATGCTATCACCTATTATTGTAGAACTTAATTTACCTTGATTAACAAGATTTATAAGTGACTGAAATCCCGATGGAGAGGTGTAAATCTGAATTGGTGTTTCTGGAAACTTCTTTAAATCTCTAAAGTAATTCAAAAGTTCGCTTTCCGTTTCAATTTGATCAGTTAGTTTAACACTTTGTACGTCAATATTTTTTGAACATGAAGCAACCATACCAACTAGAGTTAATATAACTATTTTTCTAAGTAACATTGTTTTTTTCATTGTATAGATTTTTTTAATTTAATGAACAATTGGATTGATTCTATCAAATACTTTGTTTAGTTATTTTTGATGCTTTTTTATTTACTTATGTGTTAAGCTTTTTCTCATTGGCTGTTATATACCAAAAGAATTCATGTTCTTAATCACCTTTTTTGGAACAAAAAATGTTTTGATAACAATAATATTTTTTGTCTTTCATTTAAACGACAAATGCCTTTCAAAGTATTGTTACTTTTCTTTTAGAATTTTCTATTATTTTTCACTGAGACTTATTACATACCATACTTTTGGTATGTAAAAATAAATAAGGAATTATTAATAATTTATGATTTCAGTAATGTTAGAATATGATAAATGTCATAAAAAATATATGTTTTTAAAAAATTTAATTCTCCTAGCATTTACCCAACAAGGCAAGCCTATACAAAATGCATTCGTAAATCATTGTTATGGCAATATCAAGAAAGACCATTAATCGCTTACATTTTTATTTAATAGAAGAAGTAATGCAAAATATTCAACAATTGAAAGAGGAGTATAACAGCTCAAAGCTACATAAGGCGTGGAATTCATCTCCCTTGGATGTATTTAAATTATCAACGTCCTCGAGAAGAAAAGGTCTTTTAAAAAATATTGTATCACCTGAGTTTAGATAAACAAATTTCCCTATAAACAGGGTCTTCACTGTGTAATGCTTGTATTAAAATACGGAAATACCAACCTTACCCGACAGCAACTACACTCTAATCGTATGTATTGCATAACTAATGAGCTAACTACTTTTTCCTGTACAAATACAGGATAATTTAATTAATATCTATAGTTGTTTTTTACATAATTGTGAGTTGAACAGTTGAGTAATAGAATCTGCCACTTTGTAAGCTGAATTACTATTTCTGTGTCAGGAAAAATATAATTTTCGCTTTTTTAAGTGGCATTGTTAATGTAGCATAGGTAATTCATTGTTTAATTTTAGGAATAATAATTTGAGCGACTTTTCAATCATGTGCTCGGCTTTACTGTAACACTTTCCTTTTCTTTTAAATCGGGCCAGATAGTGCCTGATTCTACTATTGTATCCCTCTATCATACAAGTTTGTTTTTTGCTTTGAATATGAAATTCTTTATTCAATATCTCTTCATAGCTTTTCCAATAGTCGGTATAATAAAAACCAACTTCTACATCCTCAATTTGTTTATACAGTTTCATTCCTGTTGCCGTAGAGCGGTCTCCGCACACAAAAGAGAGGAACCGTCTTGCAAATCTATCAACAGCAATCCATATCCAGCAATAGTTTTTTTTGAACCGACGTAGCTGTGCATTTCATCGAGTTCCACTACTGCAACAGGCTGGCTGCTCTGAGGCAAATCAACTTTGCTGCCCCATTCTTTGATCCATGAATATACAGTACCATAGCTAATCTTTAGTATGCGACCGATAGCTCTGAATCCCAAACCTTCCAAATACATCTCAAGAGCTAATTTACGTACTTCGGGAGACTTTACATCAGATTTTTTCTCAACAGTATATCGTCTTCCGCATGACTTACAAAGAAATCTCTGGCGGCCTTTCACAATACCATCTTTGTTTTTATCAGAGCTATTACATCTTGGACAGTTCATAATTTTTTTACACAAAAATAAAAAAACTATACCAAATTAACAATGCCAAATTAAATACTTCTCATGCTTTTCATTCCAGATTTATGATTGAAGCGGCAGAAAAGATGATCGGCGCCTTTGATGGTATTGAGTTTAGAAATCCTTCTATTAAGGTTTTATCTACCGCTAATGGAAAGTTTTCTGAAACAGAAATGCTAACAGCCATGTACTGGAGTGATCAAATAGTTGCCGGTGTTCAATTTGAAAAAAGCATAGAAACTGTTTGCAAAGGCTTTAATGGAGATTTTTTATTTTTCGAGGTTGGCCCAGGTAAAAATTTGACCAGTTTTGTAAAAAAATACGGTAAGCAAAATCCTGATATAAGTATTTCTACTTTTGACCTTTTACAATCTGGTAAAGACACTGTATTAATGGAAGAATATCACGCAGGGCAGCTTTATACTAAAGAGAATATCCTTTCTAAAATTTGGGAATCAGGTATTATAAACCCTTTTAATGAAATAGAAAACCCGAACAGCAATCTATTATTAACTGACTTTCCTAATTATCAATTCGATTACAAACATTGCTGGATCGAAAGGAATAAACCTGAATCATTAGATGAAAAGCAAAACAAAAAATTAAAACTCTATGAAAGAACATGGCAGAGGATTTATCTTGTGCCTAATGACGATTATTCCCCTTATATTGGTGATTGGCTCATTTTTGTTAACGACATAAATTATTTACAAAATAAGAATGGATTACTTGAATGGCTTTTTACAAAATTTGCTAAAGGTCATGTAATATTCCATAATAAATCTAAAACTGCCGTAAACAACCATATAGATTTTACTAACCCTGACTTAATTAATTGTTTTTTGAAAGGAATAAATAAGCATAAGAAGCTGTCAATCCTTTATATAAGTACCACTACAAATACAGAAAAGCCCTCAGAGGATGTTATTTCTGTAAAGAATATCTTTTCAAGTTTATTGATGTATAATATAAATATTGAGCAATTCACTTCAGTATCATGGAATAATTATGAAGTGATTGGAAATGAACTTATTGAAAAAAAGCCATCTTTAATAGCAGCAATCACAAAGTCTCTTCCTTTTGAATATTTTAATTTTAAATTTAAGATACTGCATTTAGATATCTTATCAGATAAAGATTTTATCAGGAACTTCGATTTATTATTGCATTTACCAAGTAATCATAGACTTATTTCTTTACGCGGTAATTATGGTTGGATACCAAGCTATATAGACATAGATATTGACG
>JAEWWO010000118.1 GCA_023396345.1 Bacteroidota bacterium | reverse complement strand
ATATTCAGGGCAGCCGTATCGTCAATAAAAATTTTAGCTTTGTCTAATCGGTTAATACCGTGGCTTTGCAATTGATGATATTCATAATCTTCCATTTTACCTCTGGAAATTTTCTCCAGCTTAATTTCGCTTTCTGCCGATAAAATACGATTGACTAACTGTGAAGCACTCATCTCCAGAGAGAAGAAAGCAACCGGTGTAGGTTTAGTCGGATGCAATGCCGCATTACGAATAAGGTTCAGCGCAAACGCTGTTTTACCCACAGCCGGACGTGCAGCCAGAATAATTAAATCGCTGGGTTGCCAGCCATACGTAATCTGATCAAGAGAATGGAAACCGCTGGGAACACCCGATATTTCATCTTTCTGCTCACGCAATTTATCTATGCGCTCCATAGAAGATGCCATTGCGCTCACGATATCATCGTAATCGCTTTTCAGATAATTATTGGTAATACTGAATAATTTTTGTTCGGCATCGTCAAGCAAATCAAACACATCAGTAGTATCTTCAAATGCTTCAGAAATTATCACGCCGCTCATTTTAATCAGCTCGCGTTGCACATATTTTTGCAGCACAATCTGTGCATGCACTTCTTTGTTGGCAGTTGAAGCTACCATATTGGTAAGCTTGGATATATAAAATGCCCCTCCTACCAAATCTATCTCACCTCTCAGACGCAATTCCTGCACGACAGTTAATATATCAATAGGTGAATTTTTATCTGCAAGAGACATGCAGGCAGCAAATATTTTCTGATGTGCTTCTACATAAAAACACTCGGGTTTTTTAATGATTTCCACTATCTGATCAAAGGCACCTTTTTCAATCATTATGGCCCCTAAAATAGCCTCTTCCAGGTCTGTTGCCTGTGGCGGAACCTTGCCATACATCATAGAGTTCAAATCCACACTTGGCTTGCGTCTTGATCCTAATCCTTCTTTCTTTATATTGGGTAAATTACTGCTCATTTTAACATTTTCACGAATTCCTGTAAATAACAATCTCTCATTTTCTGCTCTTCAAAATCTTTATTGGGACAGCGAATATAAGGCTGTTTTTTTCAAAAGAAACTATAAAAATTTAATTTATTTTATTCTAATACAACTCACAAATAATAAACATATCAAACAGGGTTATCCACATTAGCAATCGACTTATCTACAGCTTTTTTGGTTATACACAATTTATCTATGGTTTATAAACAAATTTACGTGAATAAATTTAATCTTAGAAAACTATTTTTATTCCTGAAAATTCCCCTATTTTTTAAAGCAAAGGCATCTTTTGTAAATCAAATATACAAAAAGCCTGTAGTGGTTGATACAATTAGTTTACAGCCGATATGTTAAAGAATTTCTACGGAGTAAAAATATCATTTTTCATCTTTTTTTGTACTTTGAAGCTACAATTGACGATATCAAAAAAACCTAAAAACCGTGCTGTTACAAGCTTTCAGAAGAATAAAACCAGTAACATAAAATTAACCTCAAAAATATCTTCAAAACCAAGCATTTTTTCATCAATATTTTGTCGTTTCAATCAATTATTTTTTGTTTTAAAATACCATGTTTTTTTCGTAAATTTGTAGTTTATAAAATTTAAAAATAAGGAAGGATTAAAACTACATATGAGTCAGGAAAATAAGAACTACGGCGGCGACAGTATACAGGTGCTGGAAGGCTTGGAAGCGGTAAGAAAACGTCCCGCAATGTATATTGGAGATATTGGCGAAAAAGGTCTCCATCACTTGGTTTACGAGGTTGTTGACAACTCAATCGATGAAGCGCTTGCAGGATATTGTAATAATATTTCCGTTACTATTCACGAAGATAATTCCATCACTGTTCAGGATGACGGTAGAGGTATACCCGTGGAAATGAACACTAAAATGCAGAAAAGTGCATTGGAAGTGGTAATGACGGTATTGCACGCGGGCGGTAAGTTTGACAAAGATTCTTACAAGGTTTCCGGCGGTTTGCACGGTGTGGGTGTGAGTTGTGTAAACGCATTGAGTAGTACACTAAACGTAAAAGTACACAGAAACGGAAAAATATTTGAGCAAACCTATCACAGAGGTATTCCTGAATTTTCCGTAAGGGAAATTGGAGAAAGCGATATAACCGGCACCATTGTTCGGTTTTGGCCGGACGATACCATCTTTCAGACGACAGAATATCACAAACATATACTGGAAGTAAGATTAAGAGAATTGGCATATCTGAATCGCGGTATTCGTATTGTGTTCAGAGATCTCCGCGAAATTGATGAAGAAACAAATGAACCTTACAAAAAAGAATATTATAGTGAAGGCGGTATTATAGATTTTCTGGAAAAACTGGACAGTTCTGCAAAACGTACGGCTATTATCCCGAAAACTATTTTTGTTGAAGGTCTTGATGAACCTACCAACACCAGTGTGGAAGTGGCTTTGAGCTACAATAATGAATTTAAGGAACATATTTTTTCCTACGTAAACAACATTAATACTATTGAAGGAGGAACGCATGTAACCGGTTTCAGACAAGCCATTACACGTGTATTCAAAAACTATGGTGATAAAAACGGATTGTTCGACAAAGCTAAAGTGCAGGTAGAAGGCGACGATTTCAGAGAGGGTTTAAGTGCTATTATTTCTGTAAAAGTACCGGAACCTCAATTTGAAGGTCAGACCAAAACAAAATTAGGAAACAGTGAAGTAAGCGGTATCGTACAAAGTACGGTGGCCCGTGCTCTGGACGGTTTTTTAGAAGAAAATCCGAAAGAAGCACGCAATATTATTCAGAAAGTGATACTGGCGGCACAGGCGCGTGTAGCGGCACGTAAGGCGCGTGACATGGTGCAGAGAAAGTCAGGATTAAGTGGCAGCGGAATGCCGGGTAAACTGGCAGATTGCAGTGAACGTGATCCTGAAAAATGCGAACTGTATCTTGTGGAGGGTGATTCTGCCGGAGGTACAGCCAAACAGGGAAGAGACAGAACATTTCAGGCTATACTGCCATTGAGAGGTAAAATTCTGAATGTGGAAAAAGCGCTTGAACACAAGATTTATGAAAATGATGAGATAAAAAATATTTTCACTGCAATGGGTGTAAGCATTGGTACGCCGGAAGATCCTAAGGCGCTGAACCTTACTAAACTTCGCTATCACAAGCTTATTATCATGACCGATGCCGATGTGGACGGAAGCCACATTGCCACACTTATTCTTACATTCATATTCAGATACATGAAAGAATTGGTTGAAAACGGATATGT
The DNA here is from genome assembly GCA_023396345.1 of Bacteroidota bacterium. Classification (GTDB taxonomy): domain Bacteria; phylum Bacteroidota; class Bacteroidia; order Chitinophagales; family Chitinophagaceae; genus Haoranjiania. Next base: position 29 of record JAEWWO010000118.1, on the reverse strand, counting down.
GTATCTTGCCCAACCACCACTTTATTTAC
>JAEWWO010000101.1 GCA_023396345.1 Bacteroidota bacterium | reverse complement strand
GATCTAATCCCATAAAACTATAATGTGCAAAGAACATCGGGCCGCCATAATCAAACCCTAAAGGCAAGGTGATATTATAAAACTGTTTACCATTTTTAAAAAAATTGCTCATTGCCCAACCTTTGTGATAGGCACTGGCATTAATGGGATATCTTTTAGAAGATGCTGCTAATACATAAGTTATTAATGCCTCATTGTAGCCTCTTAGTTCAAAGTCCATAGCCCAGCCGTTGTTAGGACTCCAGTGCCAGTATAAAACATTCTGATTATCTCTTGTAAAGAAATCCCATTCGGCTTCGTTCCACATCCAGTTTACTCTGTCTCTTATTTCTCTTTCTATCTGATTGTCTTTAGTAAAATACTGGCGGGCAGTAAGCAATCCCTGAAATAAAAAGGAACTTTCCACTATATCTGCTCCGTCATCTTTACGGCTAAAGCGAATAGTCTTACCGGTTTCTCCGTTGAGCCAGTGCGGAAACATGCCGTGATAGCTGTCTGCCTGCCATAAGAATTTGACAATTTTATTCATTCTTGCAGCCGCCTGTTCGCGCGTAATCCATCCTCTTTCGCTGGCGACTATAATTGCCATAATACCGAAACCTGAACCGCCGGTTGTAACTACTTCATTTCCGTATGCTGAAGTTTCATTACTTCTTTCTCTTGCCAGTCCGCTCACAGGGTGTGCAAAGTCCCAGAAATATCTGAATGTTTGTTTTTGCACCAGTTCAACCAATGCAGAGTCAGATATGTTTTTATCAATCTTAAGCGTGTAAGGAGTAGTCTCAGCGGGAGCTACAGCAACCTGTGCAACTGAGAAGAAGGGGATAAGAAAAATAAAATGAAATAATAAAAATCGGCCTATAGAATTCAATTTCATATTTATATTTTTAGAAAGAAGCTACCGTTTTTTTGATAGCTTCGTGCATAATTCTATTATTGCTATTTAGTAATTCTCATAGCATTGACATAGTAGAAACCTGTACCATTGGTATTGTTTTCTCCTGCGGTAACGGTAATGGTAATTTCTCCATTATCATCAGGCTGTACGCCTTCGGCACACGATACAATAGATTTATTGTTAGAACTATTTTGTCTGACAACAACTTCATTTTTACCCGTTGTGATAAACTTGGTTTCTCTATTGTCTGATGATTGATTTCTAGATCCAAAGTAGCAGAAATTGTATTTCATATTTTTATCAAGTCCAGTTATTTTCATTTTACTTTCCTTGATCAATAAGCCACCGAAGTTTGCTTTGGAATTGCCGAAATAAGCAGATCTTGCTACTACATCCGGCATATTAAAATCGGTAGTAGTTATAGCTTCTCCTGAAGTATTTGCACCATTGAATCTATCAGTTATTGTCAACCCGATTCCTGTATAGTTATTCGTGTTATTCTTAAGAGCAACAGAAGTACCTTCTCTAAAATTTGTCACGCCATTCCAACCCTCCGGAGCAGCTGCAGTTCCAAAGTTTATCAGAATAGATCCTGTAAAATCACCTGTGCCTTGGAAATTAACCATTTCAGTAACAGCATTCGGTTGTGTAATGGCGTAATGTGCAGCATTTTGTGCAATATTTGCTTCAAAATCTGAAAGTTCAGCTGGCTTATAAGTATTACCAACAGATGATTTCCCAAAAATAGATTCATACCATGTTGCAGCAGCTACATATCTTCCGAAAGGTATACTTAAATGATAACCATCACGTGTAAAATTATCTCCAACCACACTGGTTCTGGCATTTTGTATGGCAGTACCTGCGGGTACAATTTTGTCTGTAGGTATGAGTGCTTTAGCCTGATTGTAGGTATTTACTATGGCTTCATACATCTTCATCTGATTTTTATCGTAATTAGCAAAACCATCATGTGTGCTATTTTGTGCATAAGCCCATGTTTGATGCAACAGATATTTTACATTTGGATTAAGCGCTCTTTCTTTTACATAATTGTATAAAACCGGTAGTGTGTTTTGGAAAGAACCGTACATCCCGGACTCCTGACTTACTTGTTGAAAACTTATATAATCCCAAGGCTCGTCTGCCATTGCAGTGGCAATAGATACATTAGAATACGTTTTTTTAATGCCGTTTTTTATTTTTCTATAACTGTAAATAGATGCATTTTTAGTAGCATTATCTACATGCAAATTAAGTGAAGCTCCTCCTATATACAAATTACCTATGATGATTGAATCTCCTGTAGCTTGTGCCAATTCATATAAATGACTTTCTATGGCATCTTCTGAAAAGCTATTGCCGATTGCCAGCACTTTTATAATGCCATCATCTGCTTTTCCTTGATACTCTGAAGGAGATACTGTCTCGGGCAAACCATTGGGATTACCCGCTTTTGTGCATGACACCAACAGCATAGCTGATGCCAGCACAGTTAAAACGTAACGAAAAAATGATTTATTTATACGTAACATATTGTTTGATTTTTAGTTGTTTATTAATATCCGGGGTTTTGCTTCAATACACCTCTGCTCAAATCAATTTGAGTTTGAGGTATTGGCAATAATTCATCTCTTCCAGTTGTAAAATTGGGTTTGCCTGCGGCATGCAATGCCTGCGCTGCAATACCCCATCTTACCAGGTCAAAGAAACGGTCGTGTTCCATTGCCAGTTCTATTCTTCTTTCATGTCTGATGGCATCACGTAATTCTGTCTGACTGCCGGTAGTAATATCAGGTAATACACCCGCTGCTGCTCCTCTTCTTGCACGTGCTCTTACAGAATTTAATGCTATTCTTGCTTCTGCTGTATTGCCAACTTCATTAGCAGCTTCAGCATACATCAATACTACATCTGCGTAACGTAACAATCTTACGTTTAACCACCAGGTTCCACGACTAATAGAATTTCTCAGACCAGGATTGCCTAATACTTTATGATTGTATCTTGGATTAGGAACCTGATCAGGATATCTTGGCAACAATTCTCCATAATAAGAATAATGAGGAGTAGAAGAGGTAGATGTATATAAAATTGTTCTGGCTTTGCGTGGATCTCCTGCTTCATAAGCTGCTTCTAAATAAGTACTGGGTGTATTCCATCCCCAACCTAAGTTCCAATCACCGGATCCTCTTACACCTTGCAGATTATTATATTGAATACCATTGGCCTGTGTAATAGAAGCAGATGCTGTAGCCTGTACTTCAAAAACAGATTCTTTGCTGTTTTCTCCTTGCTCTGTGAATAATACGCCGTAATCTACAGACAAATCATATTGTCCGGAATTCATTACCAGCTGTGCGGCAGATGCGGCCTGAGCCCATTTTTTTTGTGTCAGATATACTTTTGCCAGCATGCCATTGGCTGCTCCCTTTGTAAGCCTTCCTGCAAATTGACTTTGATCCCAGCTTATAGGTAAATATTGTGCTGCAAAGTTCAAATCTTCTTCAATAAAAGCATAAACCTGCGCAGGCGCACTTTGAGGAACTACCTGCTGTGCCGCAGGGTCTGCGTAGATAGTATCAATGATAGGC
>JAEWWO010000085.1 GCA_023396345.1 Bacteroidota bacterium | reverse complement strand
TCATCACTTCGCTGATGAGTAAAATGACATTGGAAGAAAAAATTGGTCAACTTAATCTGCCCAGCGCCGGAGAATTTACTACCGGTACTGCCACCAATTCCGATATAGGCGGTAATGTGAAAAGAGGAAATGTAGGCGGTCTGTTTAATATCAAAGGTGTTGATAAAATAAGAGCCATTCAAAAAGTGGCTGTTGAAGAAAGCCGATTGAAAATTCCATTACTTTTTGCCATGGATGTTATCCACGGCTATGAAACTACATTTCCCATTCCTTTGGGTGTTGCCGCAACATGGGATATGAAAGCCGTTGAGCAATCAGCAAGAATAGCTGCTATTGAAGCAAGTGCTGACGGCATTAACTGGACATTCAGTCCAATGACAGATATTACCCGTGATCCACGCTGGGGTAGGGTTTCAGAAGGAAGTGGTGAAGATCCTTATTTGGGAAGCGAGATTGCAAAAGCAATGGTATACGGATATCAGGGCAGGACAGGAAAATTTGCCAACAATAATATTCTTGCCTGTGTAAAACACTTTGCACTGTATGGTGCTTCCGAGGCAGGCAGGGATTACAATACGGTTGATATGAGTCATATCAGAATGTACAACGAGTATTTTCCTCCTTACAAAGCAGCTGTTGATGCAGGTGTAGCTTCTGTTATGGCATCCTTTAATGAAATAGATGGTATTCCTGCCACAGGTAATAAGTGGTTGATGACAGAGGTTTTACGCAATCAATGGAAGTTTAATGGTTTTGTAGTCAGTGATTATACTGGTGTGAGTGAAATGATTGATCATGGTATGGGCGATTTGCAGGATGTGTCAGCACTGGCATTAAAGGCAGGAGTAGATATGGATATGGTGAGCGAAGGTTTCCTGAAAACTTTGAAAAAATCATTGCAGGAAAAGAAAATAACTGAAGCAGATATTAATGCTGCATGCAGAAGAATTTTAGAAGCAAAATATAAATTGGGTTTGTTTGACAATCCATATAAATACATCAATGAAAATCGTGCTAAGACAGAAGTGTATACTCCTGCTAACAGAAAAGTAGCACAGAAAATTGCTGCAAGCAGTTTTGTTTTATTGAAAAATGAAAATCAAACTTTGCCTATACAAAAAACAGGAAAAATAGCTTTGGTGGGTCCGCTGGCAGATGCTGCAAATAATATGGCAGGCACCTGGAGTGTAGCAACCGTGCAGGATAGGTCAATATCAGTTTTGCAGGGTTTGAAAAATGCTGTAGGTAACAGAGCACAGATATTGTATGCAAAGGGATCAAACCTAAGTAAAGATTCAGTTTATGAAATGAACGCTACTATGTTCGGTAAAGTATTAAACAGAGATTCCCGCTCACCTGAAGTTTTAAGAGATGAGGCTTTGGCAATTGCTAAAGATGCTGATGTAATTGTTGCTGCCTTAGGAGAAAGTGCAGAGATGAGTGGCGAAGCCAGCAGCAGAGTAAATATAGATGTTCCTGAAGTTCAGAAAGAGTTACTGGATGCTTTGCTTAAAACAGGAAAACCTGTTGTGTTGGTTCTGTTTACAGGTCGTCCGCTGGTGCTCAACTGGGAACATGAAAATGTACGGGCCATTTTAAATGTATGGTTTGGCGGAAGCGAGGCAGGGTCAGCAATTGCGGATGTTCTCTTTGGTGATGTAAATCCTTCAGGAAAATTACCTATGACATTTCCTCAGCATGTAGGACAGGTGCCTTTGCATTACAATCATAAAAATACCGGTCGTCCTTTAAATCCTGAAGTAGAAGGTTTTCAAAAATTCCGTTCAGGATATCTCGATGTTTCCAATGAACCTTTATATCCTTTCGGATACGGACTCAGCTATACCGATTTTGAATATAGTGATATACAATTAAGTGCTACGGAGTTAAAAGGAAATCAAACATTAAAAGCTTCTGTAACCATTACCAATAAAGGAAAATATGATGGAGAGGAAGTGGTACAGTTATATATCAGAGACTTGGTTGGTTCTGTTACAAGACCGGTGAAAGAATTAAAAGGATTTAATAAAGTGATGATAAAAGCAGGTGAAAGCAAGCGTGTGGAATTTAATATCACTCCTGAACAATTAAAGTTCTACAACAGTGAATTAAAACATGTTTGGGAGCCCGGCGAATTTGAAATTATGATAGGCACAAACTCAAGAGATGTAAAAAAACAAAAGATTAACTGGATTAAGTAAATTTGTATAAGTAAGTTTTCTGCAATATATTTTTAATTTAAAATTAAATGAGAGATACATTTTCACCATTGAAAGTTGGTTTTGTAATAATTGTTTTATTTATACAAAGTAGTTGTACTGTTTTCAAGACGAATAAAAATATGCACTTCTCTGACAATCCGGTGGTTGCACATCGCGGCGCATTTAAAAATATGTCACTTCCTCAAAACTCCATAGCCTCTTTAAAACAGGCTGTAACACTGGGTTGTACAGGTACAGAGTTTGATGTGCATATGACTGCTGATGAAGTTTTAGTGCTGAATCATGATCCTGTTTATTTTAAAATTCCTGTTGAAAAAACAAATTACAACGTATTAAATGAAAATAAACTAAGCAACGGAGAGTCTTTGCCATTGCTAAGAACAGCTTTGCAGGAAGGAATGAAAAATAATAAAACTACAAGACTTATTTGTGAAATAAAACCTTCTACCATAAGCAAAGAGCGCGGACAATATATTGCAGAAAAAGTATTGGAACTTGTAAAAGAACTAAAAGCCGAAAAATATATGGTCTACATCAGTTTCGATTTTGATATTCTGAAAAAAATAACAGAAATTAATCCGGATGCCAATACGCAATATTTAAACGGAGATAAAACGCCGCTTGAATTAAAACAAGCAGGTATCAGAGGGGCTGATTATCATTATTCTGTTTTTAAGAAAAATCCTCAATGGATACAAATGGCTAAAGAAACCAACATTGACTTGAACGCATGGACTGTAAATAAAGAAGAAGATATGCGCTGGTTTATAGATAAAGGTTTTGATTTTATTACCACGGATGAACCTGAAAAATTGCTTCAAATCTTAAAATAAGATGTACCAATGAAAAAAATATTTGCAATATTGACGCTTGTATTTTTTAGTGTCTTGTGCGTGAAAGCACAGAATTTCAGCTTGTATGAAAAATATCGTTTTATACAGAATGCGGATACACTGCCTTACAGGATTTTGCTTCCTGAAAATTTTAATCCCAAAAAAAGATATCCGTTGGTATTGTTTCTGCACGGAAGCGGAGAGCGGGGGAGTGATAATGAACGACAATTAATGCATGGTGGAACGTTGTTTTTAGAACCTGCAAACAGAAAAAAATTTCCTGCTATTGTGGTGTTTCCTCAATGCACAAAAGATAGTTACTGGAGCAATGTGCAAATGGTGGCTGATTCTACAGGCAAACGAGATTTTTATTTTGTTTATGGCGGACAACCATCTACTTCCATGCGGTTACTTATGCAACTGGTAAATAATTTACAGAAACAATTCAGAGTCAGCAAGCAACAGATGTATATAATGGGTTTGAGCATGGGCGGGATGGGTACGTTTGAAATCGTACATCGCATGCCCTATACATTTGCAGCAGCCGTACCTATTTGTGGCGGTGCAAATACTTCTACTGCTTCAGGTATGAAATTTACGCGTTGGTGGGTGTTTCACGGAGCAAAGGATGATGTAGTACCGCCTCAGCTTTCTGAAGAAATGGTGAAAGCTTTGAGAAGAAGCGGCGCACAGGTTAAATATACTTTGTATCCCGATGCAAATCATAATAGTTGGGACAACGCATTTGCTGAACCTGATTTATTGAAATGGATGTTTAATCAAAAAAGATATTTTTCAAGAGAAATGCAAAGTGGTGACC
>JAEWWO010000061.1 GCA_023396345.1 Bacteroidota bacterium | reverse complement strand
GTATGGCCTTCCTGCCAAAGAAATTCTGCAGTGCGCAAAAATAAACGTGTACGCATTTCCCAGCGTACTACATTTGCCCATTGGTTTACAAGAATCGGTAAATCGCGGTAAGACTGAATCCAGCCTTTGTATGTATTCCATATAATAGCTTCCGATGTAGGACGCACTACCAGTTCTTCTTCCAGTTTTGCTTCGGGGTCTACAATTAATTTGCTTTTATTTTCAGGATCGGTTTTTAAACGATAGTGTGTAACCACAGCACATTCTTTTGCAAAACCTTCTGCATTTTTCTCTTCAGCTTCAAACAAACTTTTAGGAACAAACAGCGGAAAATAAGCATTCACATGTCCCGTATCTTTAAACATTTTATCAAGGGCATCGCGCATATTTTCCCACAAACCATAGCCGTAGGGTTTTATAACCATACAGCCTCTCACCGCTGAATAATCAGCCAAAGCACCTTTAATAATTAAATCGTTGTACCATTGTGAATAATCCTGCTCACGGGATGTAATTTCTTTGCTCATTTTTACGTATATTTGTTATAGTTTTTACCAGGAACAATTTATAATATAATTAACAATTGTTTAAGATTTGAAAATAAATTTATAAAATGTTTTATAGTCTATATAATTGAACGCAAAAGTAATAACTTTGTTAGTAAATTAAAACTTTAACAGATAACAATATCAACATAAAAAATAAAATACATAAACAAATGAAAACCCAATTGCTTACCTTAGGTCTCGCTGTACTTCTCTTAGGAGGATGTACAGTTACATATCAGGCACCTACACCCGCACAGGACAGGTACGTGAGAGCTGATGATCGTTATTATGATGATGAGGAATACAGAGAAGATATGGAAGATTACGATTACGACGCTGAAGATATGAATGCAGAAGAGCCTACAATAACTTTTAACGACGGCTATTATGACAATAGTTATGTTTACAATCCTTATTTCTATGGTTCAAGTTTCTATGCCGGAAATCCATTCTGGAGTTTAGGCATGTATCCCGGCTGGGGCTGGGGTTGGGGCGGATACTCACCCTGGGGCATTGGCATAGGATACGGTTGGGGCGGATACTATGGATTCGGTAGCCTTTATTATGGCTGGGGCGGCGGATTTGGCTGGCCAGGATTCTACGGATACAACCCATGGGGCTGGAACAGATGGGGTGGATATGGTTACCCATACTATGGAAGCTACTATGGCAACGGATACTATCCTTACATAGTTGGAAATAACTATACGCGTCCTTCCCGCTCAAATGGCGTAAGAAGCTACACACCTTCAAGAAGCTATAACGCATCTGATGTAAATGTGAGAAATCTTCGTGGTGAAAGTACAGCAAGAAGTTATACACCTTCACGCTCATACAGCGGTACATCAGGTTCTGCAGCACCGTCCAGAAGTTACACTCCATCAAGAAACTATGGTAATTCAGGAAGCAGTGCTCCATCCAGAAGTTACACTCCATCAAGAAGCTATGGTAACTCAGGAAGCAGCGCACCATCCAGAAGCTATACACCTTCAAGAAGCAGTGCTCCGGCAAGTTCAGCACCTTCAAGAAGCTACACACCATCAAGAAGCTATAGTGCACCTTCATCAGGTGGTTACTCAGGCGGGAGCAGTGGTGGCGGAGCAAGCAGAAGTTATTCTCCGAGAAGATAAAACGAATTAAATATTATTCAAAGCCTGTCGAGATTTTCGGCAGGCTTTTTTATGCAGTTTTTAATAAATATTTCTCTCTGATTATTTTTTCTACAGGTACTTTTTTTATCTTACTGTCGAGCCAGGATATGATATCAAGATACATAAAAGAGCGCGTGTCGAGACTGTTGGTTTCCAGTGCAGTGAGTTTTTCTTTTAACTCCTGAAAAGCAGTAATAATCTCACTTCTGGAGATAGAAAAAGATTTTCTGATAAATTCAAAAATATGTACTTCTACCACACTTAAATTGTTCATATTTGCCATAAACCTATAAACCGATTTTAATAAATATTGCAACAGGTCGTAGTTTTTAAGTTCGTAATGTGCTATTAAATGCAGCAGACGTGTGTAGCATTGTATATCGGTTCGTAAATCAGAATTGTGATGGATGATTTTGTTCAGATATATGATGGCGTTTTCATTATCGCCACTGCCAAAATACAAGCACGCAATTTTGTAATAAAATACCAGAATGCGATGATTGTCGATATGTAATTTGTATTTATTAATTCCTTTGATAATATCGGGAACAAGCGTTATGCCTTGTGAAAATGTGCCATGAAGGAAATGCGTGTTAATCTTGGCTGTGTACAGATACACAAATGTTTTTACTTTAAGATTTATGTTGGATTGTATGGTAGAAGAGTGCGCATAAATTTCAAACTCTTTTAAAACTTCATCGTACTTTTTGTAATTGTTGGTATCGAAATGTGCGTTCAGTAAATTATGAAATGCTTTTAAATAATGATCCGGTTCTGCAATCTGCATTTGAGGCTCATTCTGAAAAAGATTGTACCATTTCTGCGTATAGCGATAAAACATCCCCAGATTTTGTAAAATAAAATAATACCAACTGTGCGCCTGATAATAATACATCTTTTCGTAAAAATTCAGTTCTTCGTCTGAGCTCACCTTCAGACTTTTCTGAAAATATTGTTTTAAAAGTTTTTCGTCCTGTTTGTTTCGTGCGTGTCCATTTTTAATATACCATCCGTACAAATTAAGAGACAGGTTAGACAGCTCTCCCTGTTGCATAATGCGTTTGCTTATATTGTTTACTTCTTCGCTCAGTTTTTCAGCCCGGTCTTCCATGCTGCGTGTAATATGCAGCGATTCTATCTTTTTCTCAAAGTTGAGAATTTGTATCAAATTAAACGTAAGATTATATTTTTCGGCAATACTTTTAGCCTTTGCCAACACTTTTAAACTTTGAATGTATAAGCCTTTGTTGTAGTAGATATGCGCATTGTGGATTTGTTCTGTCACCCACACAGAGATATTATTGTCTTCGTTCAAAATTCTCAACGAAGCTAAAATCTGCTTGGTTAAATGTGCTTTTAAATTAGATAATTGTTGCTTTTTTATTTCTTTATTTTTTTTAAGAATAGCCTCCTCATCATACACCACAGTCTTATCAATTGCATCAAACAATTGCATAATGATAAAATTCTCACTGCCGGATACGCGCTTCATATAGAGCTTAAAATTCCTTTTTTCGCTCTTTTCCATCGATTTTATCAGGTGAAATATGTCTTCATTTTTTGTGTTGGGCATCGTAATTTAATTTCAGTAAAAGTACTATAAATATTAGGTTTCAGAAATAATTTTATGTTTTTTTATTGTACTTATTACAAAAATTTGTTTTTTATGGCAATTCATTTTTAGTAAATTTGAAGAATTACCAAAACATAATAAGTATGTCTGATAAAAATAAGGTATATATTTTTGATACTACGTTAAGAGACGGAGAGCAGGTGCCGGGCTGCAAGCTGAACAAAGATGAAAAAGTTCGTCTGGCATTAGAGCTTGAAGATCTTGGTGTAGATA
>JAEWWO010000038.1 GCA_023396345.1 Bacteroidota bacterium | reverse complement strand
CTAAATATACTTTGCAATCAAACTTTGCAGACGTGTTTGATTATACTAAAAAAGGTAATAGTGAAATTATTTTTGCAGTCAGATATCTTCAGGGAGAAGCTACAAATTTCTTTAATTCTTTCCTTTATCAACAGTCGGACCCGATTGGAAGTTTTGTAGATAAAGATGGAAATACACTTTCCGGAGACCCTTTAAATATTTCCGGTGGTGGAGGTATCTTGCGCTATGAATACAAGTATGATCTCTATAATCAGTTTGCAGCTGGTGATAAAAGAGCTGACGCAACGTTCTTCCCATTCTATAAAACACCTGTTACAGCTAATACAAGTTTTATTATTTTGCGTAAATTTCTGGGTACCGTTGTGAATAACAATAGAAGTTTTTCTGATGATGTTCCTGTGTACAGATTAGCTGATGCTTATTTATTATTAGCAGAAATTAAAAATAAGCAAGGTCAGGATCCGAGCAATGAAATTAATATTATTAGAAAGAGGGCATTTGGAGATAATATACCTGCGGGGCAAGAATATGTAAATGGTTCATTTGAGCAAAACGAACTTGCTATTCTATGGGAAAGAACTAAAGAATTTGTAGGAGAAGGTAAGCGTTGGTATGATTTAAGAAGAATGCAGGATGCATCAGGAAAACCTTTAGCATTTCGTCAGGATATTCCAATGGTAGGCGTTTTAGATGAAGCAACAGAAAAACATAAATTGATATTGCCGATAGACAGAACTACTCTTAATCAGGATGAAAGCCTTGAGCAAAATCCCGATTATGCAGGCACTTAATTTTGGCTAAAATAAATAAAGGTTGCCCCTCAAAATGCAACCTTTATTTTTGTATCTTAGAGAAATTAATCAATATCTCATTTTAAATATAACATACTATGCTTAACAAACGCCTTTACTTGATTATTTCTACATTTATAACGGTTATATTTTCGGCATGTACTGCAGTGTACAAACCTCTCGACACCTCTGTGGCACAGGCTTCTGTAAAGAATATTAAAACCCCGGTTTTTACAAGAGAAACAGCTAACCCCATTGCACATATTCACATCTCAGCTGCAAATACTATCAGAATTAATCAGATTCAGTTGCAGTTAAACGAACAGGCGGTAAACAACCTCGCCCGCATTGATATGTACAGTACCGATACTTCTTCAAAATTCTCAGATAGTATTTTGGTTACTTCTGTTGTTCCGAATGATAAAGATGCTGTTTTAAATTTCGATGGTTTACCTGTGGTTGGCAAAAGAAATTACTGGATTAGCGCTGTACTAAAAGATGATGCAAATATTGATGATAAACTACTCATAAAAGTAAGTAAAATCAATACAAACGAAAATAGTTTTCTGAATTTTACCGAATACGGCGATTATACTTACAGGCTTGGTATTGCTTTGAGAAAACCACATGACGATGGTTCACATTCTTACAGAATTCCGGGATTAATACATACCGATAAAGGTTCCTTAATAGCAGTGTATGATATTCGCTGGGAACATCCCTGGGATTTGCCTGCGAATATTGATGTGGGCATGAGTAAAAGTACTGATGGTGGACGTACCTGGTTGCCTATGCAGAATATTATGGATATGGGCGAGCCGCATAAAAATAATGGAGTAGGAGATCCTTCAATATTATTTGACCCTGCAACAAAAACTTTGTGGACAGCTGCGCTATGGAGTAAAGGCAATCGCTCTATTCATGGTTCTTTAGGCGGTATCTCTCCTGATTCTACAGGACAGTTTGTTTTAGTGTCAAGCACAGATGATGGTAATACATGGTCACAACCTTATACCATTACTCCACAAATTAAAAATCCTGAATGGAAAATTTTCTTCAATGGTCCGGGCAATGGAATTGCTATGCAAGACGGAACGCTGGTGTTTGCTGCACAATACTGGGATGAAAATAAGCTGCCCTGGTCTACCATTGTTTATTCTAAAGATCATGGAAAAACATGGCATGCAGGAGTTGGCGCAAAATCCAATACAACCGAAGCACAAATAATAGAAACTACGCCCGGCACAATTATGATTTCTATGCGCGACAACAGAGGTAAGTTCAGAAGTGTGGCTACTACCACCGATTTTGGTGCTACCTGGAAAGAACATCCTACTTCTTATTCAGCACTTAAAGATCCGGTTTGTATGGCAAGTTTTATTAAAGCCAATGTAAATACAAGAGTTGGAAAACGTGATGTAGTATTTTTCAGTAATCCTAACAGCTCATCTAAAAGAGTTGATATGACAATTAAAGCAAGCCTTGATTTGGCAGAAAGCTGGCAGCTAAATAACCAATTGCTTATTGATGAAAGAGAAGGCTTTGGATATTCCTGTATGACACCGGTTGATGAAAATACAATAGGAATTTTTTACGAAGGCGTGAGATATATTTATTTTATGCGTGTTCCTGTTACGGATATTGTGAAATAATTTTTTAGAGGATGGAGGATAGAGAATAGAGGATAGTTGAAAGTTGATAGTTGAAAATGGAAAATGATTTTATATTCCATTTTATCGGAATGAAGAATTTTTTATCATTCAAGAGTTGGTAATAATATTTAAATAATCAAAAAACATAACTATTCCCTTTAATTTTCAAAAGGGATGAAAAAATTTACGAATGAAAAACAAATTAGAAGGATTAATTGCGGCGCCCTTCACACCAATGGACGCAGAAGGAAATTTAAAGTTGGACATTATTCCACAGTACTATGATTTCCTGAAAAGAAATAAAGTAATCGGTGCTTTTATTAATGGTTCTACCGGAGAAGGTGTTTCTCAAACAAAAGAAGAGAAAAAACTCGTTGCAGAAGCATGGGCAGACGCTACTAAAAATGATAAGGATTTTAAAGTTATCAATCTTGTAGGAGGCACGTCTTTAGCCGATTGTAAGGAACTTGCTAAGCATACGGAAGATGTAGGTTTGTACGCAGTTTCGTTTACTGCTCCATTTTATTTTAAACCGGGTTCAGCACAGGCATTGGCAAATTGTTGCAAAGAAGTAGCTGCTGCTGCGCCAAATATTGCTTTTTATTATTATCATATTCCGGTATTAACGGGATGTTACATTCCCATGTATGATTTATTGAAAGCTGTAAATGGCTCTATTCCTAACTTTGAGGGAATTAAATATACACATGAAGATTTTATGGATTTCCTCTCCTGTATGTATGTCGATGAAGGAAGGTATGATATGCTTTGGGGCAGAGATGAAAATATGCTTTCTGCTTTAGCATTGGGCGCATTTGGTGCTGTAGGTAGCACATATAATTATGCCGCTCCTTTGTACAATGATATGCAGGATGCTTTCAGAAACGGAGAATTAATAAAAGCGCGTGATCTGCAACAGAAATCAATTGATATGATCAGACTGTTGGGTAAATACGGCGGCATTGCCACAGGTAAAGCTTATATGAAACTCGTAGATATAGACTGTGGCGGGTTCAGACTTCCTGTGAAAAATATGAGCAGCGAGCAATTTGAATTATTTAAGAAAGACGTTGAAGCACTGGATTTCCGGTCATTCTGTTCAAAATAAGTTAACTTAGTGCCGTAAAAACAACGATATAATTCTGCTTAACAATTAGCATTATGATGCAAAAAACTCTGTTTACTTTCTTTTCTTTATTCTTATCTGTTGTCGTGCTTTCTCAGCAAAAACCAAATGTAATTTACATTTATGCAGATGATTTAGGTTATGGAGAACTGGGTAGTTACGGTCAGCAAAAAATCAAAACTCCTCATCTCGATAAAATGGCAGCAGAGGGTATGCGTTTTACACAACACTACACGGGAGCGCCTGTTTGTGCGCCTGCCCGCGCTATGCTCATGACAGGTAAGCATAGTGGAAATTCTTACATAAGAGGTAATTACGAACTGGGCGGATTTGAGGATGATAAAGAAGGCGGACAAATGCCTTTGCCCGAAGGTACGTTTACCATCGCACATCTTATGAAAAATGCAGGATATGTTACAGGTGCAATTGGTAAGTGGGGACTGGGAATGTTTGATAATACCGGAAGCCCCAATAAACAAGGCTTTGATTATTTTTATGGTTATCTCGATCAAAAGCAGGCACATAATTTTTATCCTACGCATTTATGGGAAAATGGTAAATGGGATACTTTAAATAATCCTTTCATTTATGTACACAAAAGAATAGAAGCCGGTTCTCCTGATAGTGAATTCGATAAATTTAAAGGTAAAGATTATTCTGTAACCAAAATGGCAGAAAAAACTTTTGAATTTATTAAACAAAATAAAGACAAGCCTTTCTTTCTTTATCTTCCTTACACAGGTCCGCATGTATCATTGCAGGCTCCTGATGAAGCTATAAAAGAATATATAGGTAAGTTTGATGAGCAGCCTTATTATGGCGAAAGAGGTTATTCTCCTGCAAAATATCCCTTGTCTACTTATGCAGCAATGATTACTTATTTCGATAAGCAGATAGGAAATATTGTTGCGTTGCTTCGTGAATTAAAATTAGAAGACAATACAATCATCATGTTTAGTAGCGACAATGGAAGCACGTTTGATGTGGGTGGTGTAGACGCTGAATATTTCAACCTTACGGGAGGATTGCGTGGCAGAAAACAGGATTTGTATGAAGGAGGAATCAGAGTTCCTTTTATTGCAAAATGGCCGGGAAAAATTCCAAAAGGTTCAGTTACCAACCATGTATCCGCACAGTTCGATTTAATGGAAACTTTGTCTGAACTAACCGGAGCAAAAGCCTGGAACAATGATGGAGTTTCATTTTTGCCAACATTGCTGGGCAATCCGTCTATTCAGAAGCCGCGCGAATATTTGTATTTTGAATTTCCGGAAAAATCAGGTCAGGTAGCAGTAAGAATGGGTGATTGGAAAGGGGTGAAAAGTAATATGAAGAAAACAAAAGGAAGCTGGGAATTGTTTAATCTTTTTAATGATAGAAATGAAACTACAAATGTAGCAGATAAATATCCGCACATCATATTGCGTTTCGAAGAGATTATTAAAAAAGAGCATCAACGCTCACACATTCGTGATTGGGAATTTATTGATGTCAGACACGACTAATATTCATCAGGTAATTTTTTATGCGATTGGGTAAATACTTTTTAATACTTTTTATTTTTCTGATGACAAAAATATCAAAAGCACAGTCATTTGACTGTACACATTTAGAATGGTCAACAGCAGCCGAACTTATGAACGGAAGACGCGCATCCATTGGTTTTGCCGGCATGGCAGCAGGTGTTTCCAATGATGTACTATTACTTGCAGGCGGCGCAAACTTTCCTGAAAAGCTGCCGTTCCTTGGAGGTAAAAAACATTTTTCCGATAAGATTTATGTACTGGAAAAGGAGGGGAATAATTTTACATGGAATGAAAAAAACAAAATGAAACTTCCCGTATCAATTGCTTATTCCGGCTATTCAACAACTGATAAAGGCCTTGTGATTGCAGGAGGCGACAATGCAGAAGGCGTTTCCTCTAAAAGTTTTTTATTACAGTGGAATAAAAAAAAGCAGATGGTTGATATCAAGATTCTGCCTGATTTGCCTGTAGCACTCACAGCTCCGGCTGCAACAGCGGTGAAGAATACTGTGTATGTGGCTTGTGGCGATGAAGCTGCTAATTCTTCTGACAGATTTTTTACGCTGGATTTATCTGAGAGAAATCCAAAATGGACTGAATTGCCTAAAGCTCCTAAAGCGTTAGCTAATGCCTCTTTGATTAATATACAGGATAAAAGATTGTATCTGATTGGAGGCAGAACAAAAACTTCCAAAGGTGTAAGTGATTTGCATAGCTCTGTTTATTATTTTGATTTGGAGAAAAAAGAATGGACACAGGTAGCGGACATTTTTGATGGTGGTACAGTTACGCCTTTTACTGCCACTGCTGCTTTTGCAATAAATAACAGATTTATTCTGTTGTCAGGAGGTGATAAAGGAGATGTATTTCACCGTATAGAGAATTATTTTTATGAGATGGCACATGCAAAATCTGAAATTGAAAAACAAAAACTCCTTGCCGAAAAAGATGAACTGGTAATGCATCATCAGGGTTTCAGTACCGATGTGTTAGTGTATGATACGAAAGAAGATAAATGGAGTAGAATTGGTGCTATGCCTTATGCAGCACAGGTTACAACAAGTGCCGTTAAATGGAATGATGATTTGTTTATATGCAGCGGTGAAATAAGACCGGGAGTAAGAAGTCCAAAAATAATTAAGATAAAAGTCAACAAATAGTACAAGTTGTAAATTTTATTACAATGCAAAATAAAAAATTTTATCCGTGGCTCGTAGTAGCACTCTTGTGGGTGGTTGCTTTGCTCAACTATATGGACAGGCAAATGCTCAGTACCATGAGAGACGCTATGCAGATAGATATTCATGAGTTGCAATCTGCAGAAGCTTTCGGTTTTTTGATGGCAATATTTCTGTATATCTATGGATTTATGAGTCCTGTAGCAGGTAGTATAGCAGACAGAGTAAACAGAAAATGGCTGATTGTCGGAAGCTTGTTTGTATGGAGTGCGGTTACCTACGGCATGGGAGAAGCCACAACTTATAATCAGTTGTTATGGCTCAGGGCATTTATGGGTATTAGCGAAGCCTTATATATTCCTGCGGGACTGGCTATGATTGCAGATTATCACACGGGCAAAACGCGCTCTCTGGCTGTGGGTTTGCATATGACCGGTTTGTACATGGGTCAGGCTTTAGGCGGGTTTGGAGCAACTGTGGCAGAATATTATACATGGCATACGGCTTTTCACTGGTTCGGTATTATCGGTATTGTATATGCATTTGTATTAATGTTATTGCTTCGTGAAAAGAAAGTACCGGCAAAAGAAAATGTACAGAACGGTCCGGTTATTACACAGAACAAAATTCCATTAATGAAGGGATTGAGTATGCTTTTTTCTATGACAGCTTTTTGGGTAATACTGTTTTATTTTGCAGCGCCAAGCCTACCCGGATGGGCTACAAAAAACTGGTTGCCTACTTTATTCTCTGAAAGTCTGAATATACCTATGTCAGAAGCTGGTCCGTTGTCTACTATTACCATTGCAGCTTCTTCTTTTGTAGGAGTGATTGTGGGAGGAATTCTTTCTGATAAATGGGTGATGAAAAATTTGCGTGGAAGAGTTTATACTGGCGCAATAGGTTTGGCACTTACCATTCCTTCCCTTATTCTTTTAGGGTATGGAACCTCATTTCTGGCAGTAGTGGGAGCAGCTGTATTGTTTGGTATCGGTTATGGTATGTTTGATGCTAATAATATGCCTATACTTTGTCAGTTTGTGCCTTCTCAGTTGCGTGCTACTGCTTATGGTTTTATGAATATGGTAGGTGTATTCTCCGGTGCAGCGGTAACGCAGGTGTTGGGTAAGTTTACAGACGATGGTAATCTTGGTTTTGGCTTTGCCGTTCTCGGAGGTATTGTATTGCTGGCATTAATCGTTCAGCTCGCTTTTCTGCGTCCTAAGACAATTGATTATAAATAAAATTCTCTACTGCATATGTTTTCATTTATTCTTTTTATAGTTGCCGCGTTACTCATTGCAGGGCTTATAATTTTGCTCAATAAAAAGAATAAGATAGAAATAGATGATAGCGAAAGTTCTGCAATCAAATCCGCCTTGCAAAACAATATATCTTTCTATCAGAAATTGCCGGATGATAAAAAAGAAATTTTCTCACGCAGGGTAGAAAAATTTCTGGAAGCTACTAAAATAACGGCTGTAGGATACTACACTGTTACTGCGGAAGATAAAGCGTATGTT